>JALOMC010000076.1 GCA_025455665.1 Chitinophagaceae bacterium
ATCGCTATTGCCATTGTAGCCTTTTTCTTCGGGCAGGAAAAGCCGGTGAAAACCCTTCTCACGCTGTGCCTGCTGGCCACAGTAGCCATGCTGATAGGGGTGTTTACAACCGGTATTGTGTCGGTATTTGCTTTCATCGCTGGCGGTCTTTGCTGCTCTATTATGTGGCCTTGTATATTCTCGCTGTCGGTAGGCGGCCTTGGCAAGTATACCAGCGAAGGTTCTGCCCTGCTGATTATGATGATTCTGGGTGGAGCTATCATTCCGCCGCTGCAGGGTGCTGTAGGCGACGGTTCTGTGGGTTTACATAATTCATACCTCGTAGCAGCCGCTTGTTTTGTAGTACTGGCTTTGCTTACGCTGAAGCAGCGTAGTGTATTAAAAGCCCAGGGACTGGATTTTGACCAACAAGTAGCAAGCAGCCACTAAAGTAACAGGCGGTTGTCTGCTCGTTCTTTTTATTCAATTGTAAGTTCATTATACGTTTTACATGACAGATTCCATAACAACACACACGGCTTTGTATGCGGTAGGAGTGGATATTGGTGGTACAAACACCAAGTTTGGCATCGTTGATACCCGGGGCGATATTCACTATCGTGGTGCCATCAGTACAAAAAAGCATGGCACAGTCGACAGCTTTATTCGGCGTAGGGGCGCCCAATGGGAACTATTACCAGGGCACCGTGGAGTATGCACCCAACCTGCCCTGGAAAGGGGTGATTCCGTTGGCCAGCCTCATCTCAAAGCGCTTTGGCCTGCCCACCAGCCTTACCAACGATGCCAATGCAGCAGCCGTAGGCGAAATGATGTATGGCGCGGCACGTGGCATGCGGGATTTTATCATGATCACACTTGGTACCGGGGTGGGAAGTGGCATTGTGGCCAATGGCCAGCTCATTTACGGCCACGATGGTTTTGCCGGCGAATTGGGGCACACCATTATTTTACCCGAAGGACGCCTGCACTGGGGTACCGGTGCCCGTGGTAGCCTCGAAGCCTACGCCTCTGCCACCGGCATCAGGCTTACGGCGCTTGAACTACTGGATAAGCATCAAAGTAAGACTTCGCTGTTGCGGAATATTCCGGTGGAGCAATTGGAAAGCCACCACGTATTTGAGTGCGCCCAGGAGGGAGACGAAATAGCGATTGAAGTATTTGAATATACCGGTAAAGTGTTGGGCATGGCCCTGGCCAATTTCGTCATGTTTTCTTCACCTGAAGCTATTGTGCTGTTTGGTGGGCCCACCAAGGCAGGAGAGCTGATCATGAAACCGGTGCGCCAGCATATGGAAGAAAATCTGTTGCCTATTTTCAGAAACAAGGTAAAACTGGTTTTTAGCCTGCTAAAGGAAAGCGACGCAGCTATTCTGGGGGCCAGCGCCCTGGTATGGGAAAAGAAATAAGCTCATTGCAGCAGCCAATAAAAAAAGGAAGCCGCTTGGCTTCCTTTTTTTTGTAGTACCAAAGTGGTCATTTTAGTTTCAAAACGGGAGTTAATTGGTATTTGCCGGCTTCTGTTTGCCGAACACTCGCCGCTGCATCAAAGTCGATAGTTATTTCATCTCGAACGGCCGACATCTTTCGTACTATATTGATTTTGAATCCGAAAGGATCATTTTTTGTAAGTTGAAGCGGATACGTATTGCCATCCACTACAATGGTATTGCGATTGCCAATGACCAGCCGCATTTCGTTGATTTGGCCGCCCGGTATGCCACCCTCTGCCAGCTTAGTGGTTACACCATTTTTCAATAGTAGTATGTTGTAAATACCTGCTTTGGTATCCAGCCACACCCAATCATCGCTATTGCCGGGGTTGTTACTGGCGGCATCTTCCACAGTTCCTTTAAACTTTACTTTAACTGCTTGAATATCAATATTTACAGCGTCGGCCAGCGTAGCATTATCCGTCAGGTGAACTACCAGATGGGAATCCTCTGTACCCGATGTTTTGCTACAGGCCGATAGTAATAGCAGCGAAATCGCCCAGGCGGCGACTGATTTCATGGACAACATACCCCGAACCCCTTTTAATGTTTGGACAACGAATTTAATGTTCTAACAGTGAAAAAGCAAGTCTTTCGCCTACTAATGTTAAAACGTCAAAATCGTGCCAAACTCCACCGAGGGGGTTCTATTTCCTTGTAGTAATCATGAAAACGGCAGGTACCGGTCTTTCGCCTTCCTTATCCGATGGCTGAATGGTGGCTTTGCCGTTCACCAACAGGCAGCTGCTGCCGCCTCCATCCAGGTTCAGGGCTTCCTTGCAGCCCAGCGCTTTTAAAATCTCAGCTGTTTGCACCAGGCTGGCTCCATCGGCCTGGCCGGGCCGGCGGCCTTCTACCGCCAAAATGATCAGCCGGCCATCGTATGTGTAGCCCATGGCTGTGCGGGGGTGCTTATCGTTTTCGCCGGTCACAAACATCCGCTCTTCTTTGTTGGTAATGTATACTTGCCCCTGCTGCAGCAACACCGGACCACCACCGATGGCGGTTTCCATTTTCCATCGCAGTTTTTTCCGGCCTCCGCTTTTCAGCTGGGTTCTTAGTTCGGCCCAGTTGGGATCGGCTTTTGGCCCGATGCCCTGCGAGGGGCCATTGATCAAATTGTAGGCGTATTTACTGGCGGTATCGGTAAAAAGCCATGTCACATCGGCCTGCCGATGCTTGTTGATGCCAATGGCACTTCGGGAGAGGTAGTAATACCGAAGGGTATCCTTGGATAGGCGCACAGTGGGTACGTTGTAGGCCTGCAGCATACCCCGCCTGATCACCAGGTTCAGGTTCCGGTTGTCGGCAAACGAGAAAAATGTGCCATTCACCACTACGAGGGGCTTACCCTCTTGCTGGTAGTATTGGCTGGGCGTGTAGCGATTGCCGCGGCCCACCTGTGTATCAAAGTCTATTTCGGGGCTTTTCAGTTCGGCCGATACATAATAGGCCACATTCGGTTTACCATCTATTGGCGAAATGCTTTTAAATACATGAACACCTTTTGGTAAAGGGCCATACAAGCTATCTACGCACTGCCACCTGAGCGATGTGGTGGGCTGTGCTACAGCGTAGCTGCAGAGCAGTATCAGTAGCAGGCTATAGCTCATTCTATTGGTCATGTGCTAAAAATAAAGCCTGTGGTTCTACCACAGGCTTTCTATCTGTTTTTTGTAATCGTCAGGTCATATCAGGCAATGGCCAATCCCTTTTTTTCTTGCTGCCATACGCGGCGCCCATAGCCTGCATGCACATGGTTTTCGCTGTGGTAAGAGCTGCGCACCAGGGGCCCGCTTTCTACGTAGTCGAAGCCCATTTCGTAGCCTCTTTCCCGCAGCATGGCAAACTCGTCGGGGTGCACAAACCGGTCGACCGGTAAGTGGCGGGTAGTGGGCTGCAGGTACTGGCCCAACGTGATCACATCTACGCCTGCATACCGCAGGTCTTCCATGGTTTGCAATACTTCATCTATGCTTTCGCCCAAGCCCAGCATAATGCCGCTTTTGGTACGAATGCCTGCTTCTTTCAGGGTGCGTAATACATCCATACTGCGCCAGTATTTTGCCTGAATGCGCACCTGCCGGGTCAGCCGCTCCACCGTTTCTATGTTGTGGCTGATTACTTCCGGCGCCGCTTCGGCCACCCGCAGGATATTTTCTTTTTCGCCTTTAAAATCAGGAATCAGCGTTTCCAGCGTAGTGTCCGGATTCAAAGCCTTGACCGCCTTAATCGTGTTGTACCAAATGATGCTGCCACCATCCTTCAGTTCATCACGGTCTACCGAGGTAATGACAGCGTGCTTCACTTTCATCAGGTGGATGGCTTCGGCTACCCGCTGTGGTTCGTCCCAGTCTACAGCATCGGGGCGGCCGGTGGCTACTGCGCAAAAGCCACAACTACGAGTACATACATTGCCCAAAATCATGAACGTGGCAGTACCTGCCCCCCAGCATTCTCCCATATTCGGGCAATTGCCGCTTTCGCAAATGGTATGCAGTTTATGCGTATCTACCAATCCCCGCACATGCCGGTAGCTTTCGCCAATCGGTAGCTTTACCCGAAGCCAATTCGGTTTTTTCTGTTTTTGAACGGTCTCGTCTTGCGATATACAACTCATATACTAAGCTTCACAAATCGGCCAACAATTATTGACGCTGCATTTACAGTCTCACCGGCCTAAAGGTTTACCGCCGGCGCCCAAAGTTGAGGCTCACGTAGAAATTAGCAAACAATCGCCGGGTACCATTATTTACCATTATCGCAATTTCCTGCGGGTAGTACTCCACATTTACACCGCATTCCAGTGCAGTAATGGTTTCGTTGAAACGGGCCCAATCGAAGCGAAGACCTGTTTTGGCGAAAACACCCGGGCGGATTTTAATTTCATTGAGCCCTTTGAAAAGACCTGAAGAAGTGGCCTGCGTTGACTGGTCAAGGAACAAGGTATCGTTGAAACTTTGGTTATTCTGCCAGCGGATGTCGGTCACTTCGTTGCTGCGGGGGTCGAATTTTTCGATGTAATAAGGTTTCAGCAGGCCGAGCGAAAGGCCGCCGCCATAAACTGCCATCACCGCCACGCCATTTTTGTTTGATTTTCCGCCAATCAGATACTGCTGTCCAAAACCAAATTTGGTTTGGAAAAACACATTTTGCTTGCCGTATACCAGCGGGCGTCCCAAAAAAAGACCCGAGGCAAATGTGGATGACTTTCGTTCGTTGATTGCCTTCTTTTCGCCAAACTCTATCAGGTACCAATTGGCTTTATAGGCTGTTTTTTGCTTGCCCCATTCAAAGTAGGCCGACCAACCGTCGCTATTAAGCCTGGGGCCCATCATCCATTGCTTCCTGAAATTCATGGCACCTTCTTCTTCGGCTTTCAGCATCTGGTTGATGCGTTCACGCTTGGCCACTTTTTTGGCCGATCGGGAAGAGCCGGAGGGTGCATCCTGGGCCGACGCTTGTAATGCCACAAAACAAAAACACAGCAAGGATAGTCGCAACATATTCTGGTGGCGCATGTACGGATGTTATTGGTACCAGTAAATTTATCCAAAAATAGGGTATGACCGCATCGATTAAGTACAATGGAGCGTTAAGGTGTCAGGCTGTTCATGAGCAAAGCCAGACCCTCATTGAGTCGGATGCGCCCACCGATAATCGGGGAAAGGGCGAACGTTTTTCACCAACCGATCTTACCTGCACATCTCTGGGGCTTTGCCTGCTTACTACCATGGCCATAAAAGCAACTGATATGGGGGTAGAACTGGCCGGCGCCACAGCGCAGGTGCAAAAATTTATGAGCAAGGAGCCACCCCGGCGCATTGTACGAATAGAAGTGGCAGTGCAGCTACCGGCCTTGGCTCTTGGGCAAAAGGAACGTGACATTTTGGAAGCCACCGGCAATGCCTGCCCGGTAGCTCGTAGCCTGCACCCCGATGTCGAGCAAGTCATCAGCTACCATTGGGCTTAGGTGCCTGCCGAAGCAAGCTGTTGCCAATAGCGCATTCAAGGCAGCGTCGGGCATCGCAGTACTGTTTGCGCAGGTGCAGTGCCGCCTGGCTGTCATAAGCTTGCTGTAAAAGTCCCGCCTGCCTGAAAATGGCGGTGGGTTGGTTTTTTTCGGCAGGCATGGCCTGCAGCCACTGAAGCGCTTTTTCGGTTTGTGCCGGGTCGCCTTGCAGCCGGCCGTAGGCAAATAGCACCGGTACTACCGCGTTTATCAATAGTACTTCCTGCATTTGTCGGCCAATGCTGCGGGGTGCCCTGCCTTCAGCAGCCAGGTCGGGCTTAAAATGATCTGCCCAATAGTCATTGGCCGTTGCCGTCAGCAGCGGCCACACTTGTTTCAGGTCGGTAGCCTGGCGCAACTGGCTGAATAGCTGGGTACTTTGGTGAATGAGCATGGCCACTTGCGCCAGTCGGATGGCTGGAAAATTGGCCGGCCGTAGCCGTAAGTGGCTGGGTGGTTTATTCACCACCCGAAGGCTGTATTTCTGCTGCAAAAACTGATACTCTTTGTACAGCATTTGTGCATACTTGTCATCAAACCGGGCATGAAGCAGGCCTGCCTGCCCCAGTAGCATAGCTTCCAGCTGGTGTATTTGGGCCTTGTGCCGTGCCAGTATCGTCACCGGTAGCGATACTGCTACCTGTTCAAAGCTTTCGCCGTTGATATGTCCGCCCATGTAGCGGCACAGCAGCCGCCAAAACACCTCTTCCCAGTGGCCTTTGGTTTGCTGCAGGTGCTGCTCCAGTGCTTGTATTTTTTGCTGCAGGCGTTCGGTCAGCAGCCTGTCTTTCCAGCTTTGCCAGGTAATGGACGGGGTATGGCTCAACTGCTGGTGGCACGGTACCGCCTCCTGGCTGCCCATCCATTGTTCATATTGGTGCAGCATCAGGCTGCTTACACGGGGTTGCAACTCTAGTATGGGTATTTGGTTGGGTTGCTCGGTCTGGTCGTGCTGCCATACCACGTGCAGCACCACCGGTTCATAGTGGGCATCGCCGGTATGGCCATGGCGCTGCCAGTCGCTGGTTTTCAAATGAATTTCTACGGCGCCGGCCCACAGGGTGTTGCCTATTTGAATGCGGGCATTCGCAAAGTCCGGTCCCTGATTGGTATTCCAGGTGCCAGGGTGTAGTACTTGCAGGGGCTGGCCATCGGTGGTTTGCAAATGGTGCGCCTGGTAGTAGCGAAACTGCCAGATGAATTGCAACAATCGTTCGTTCATGGGCGGTACAGTTGAGAAGCAACAGAGTGGGGTACCGCACTAATGTAAACAAAGATGCAGAAGCTACAAACGCTCCAGCGCCTGTAGCACCCGGCTCACCGGCAGGCCCATCACATTGTAAAAATCGCCGTTGATCCGCTCGATGCCCACCACACCAATCCATTCCTGAATGGCATAAGCACCGGCCTTGTCAAAGGGCTGGTATTTGTCTACATAGTATTCAATCTGCTCCAGACTCAGGGGGTAAAACTGCACATCGGTGGTATCGGCAAAGGCTTGCTCGCCGGCGGGCGTCAGCAATACTACGCCTGTAATAACCTGGTGCTGCCTGCCGGAAAGCTGTTGTAAAAATTGAATAGCCTCTTGCCGGCTTTCAGGTTTGCCAATGATGTGGGAGCCCAGCACCACAATGGTATCTGCCGCCAGAATAGGCAGGTGTGAGCTGCCAGCTTCCATGCCCTCGCTGGTACGCAGCAGGCTGTGCTGCACGGCCAGTGCTTTTTGGCGGGCAATGGTCACCGCTGCTTCTTGCACCGATACACCGGGCGGCACTATTTCTTCGGTGTGCTTTACTATCACTTCAAAATCTATTTCTGCCCATTCCAACAGCATTTTTCGCCGTGGCGATTGGCTGGCCAAAATGATGCGGGGCAAGCGTGAATGCGACAAAGTAGACTGGTTTTAATAGGCGTAAATGTAAAAGAAGAACATCGACAAAATGCCGGTAAGCATGATCCACTTGAGCCAGTGGCTAAGCTGGCCAAACTGCGTGGCAGACTGCGCTGCCAGCAAGCGCCGATACAACAAGATGAGCGGGATAAACACCAGTACCAGTACATACAGGGCCGAATGCCACCAGCCAAACTGCAGCACGTATATCTGTGTGAAAAGCAGCAGTACCAGCAGAATCACCAACCAGTTAGCCGCAAAAATTTTGGCAGCATTGATGCCATAGACTATCGGCAGGGTGCGGCAATTTTCACGGCGATCGCCTTCTACATCTTCCATGTCTTTTACCACCTCTCGTACCAGCGAAATCACAAACGCAAAGCTGGCATATAGTACCCCAATGCGCCACAGCCGGGCCACCGTCGTTTTTTCTACTGGTTCGTTCAAAAGTCCGTTCCACCAGCCGGGCATTTCAGCTACCAGCAGCACCAGTATTACCCAGGCGGTCATGGCCGAAATGAGAATATTACCCACCAGCAGGCGCCGCTTGTAGGTAGTGGAGTATACCCAAAGCAGCATCACGCACAATACATTGCCCAGTATAAGCAGAGGATTGCGCAACTGATAGCTGACGTAGGCGGTAAGCACCAGCCCTATACCCGATAGCAGCCAATGAAGAAAAATGGCCATGCGCCGCGTTATAAAGCGATCTACTATCATCTTTTGCGGCTTGTTTACTTCATCAATGTTGATATCGAAATAATCATTGATGATATAGCCGCCGCCGGCAATGAGGATGGAGGCCACACCAAGGAGATAAAACAGGCTGGGTTGCAACTGAAGTGGGAAAGTCCAGTGTGCACTGCTGGACGACGGCACCACGATGCAATAGTGAAACAATACCTGGGTAATGGCAATGAAAACGAGGTTTTGCCATCTGACCAATCTCAGAAAAAGGCCGGCTTGCTTCATGCTATTTGATTTACCGGCTTTGAACGGCTGTTTCGTGTAGCCAATGATCGTTCAGTTTCAGTACTTTTTCTATCACGTCACGGGCGCAGCCTTCGCCTCCGCGTTGTAGCGATTGATACACACTGGCCGCTTTTACCTCAGTGCAGGCATCGGCCGGGCAGCAAGGCAGGCCACTGGCTGCCATTACCTCCAGGTCGGGCATATCATCGCCCATAAACAGGGTTTCGTGCCGGCCGATACCGTGTGCCTGTTGATACTGTTGTAGCACACTGGCTTTGTCGTGCACCTGCATGTGCACTTGCTGCACGCCCAGCTTTTGAAGGCGCTCTTTCACCAGCTCACTCTGACCACCCGAAATGATGAGCACATGATAACCACGTTTTACAGCCAATTGCAGGGCATAGCCGTCTTTTATATTCATGCGGCGCACCATTTCGCCTCCGGGCATTAAAAAAAGCGTGCCGTCGGTCAGCACGCCATCTACATCAAATGCCAGCAGGCGAATAGGCTTGAAAAGCGAGAGTACATTCATGCTGCGATAAAATTAGGCAGCAAACGGCAATGCACCATGCCGCCGGCACAGCCTTACTTTTGGTTGTCCCGCCACTCGTATACCCAGCTGCTTTGTATCATTTCCAGGTGGCCTTCGTTGCTTTCTTCCTTTTTGCCGGCAAAACCGGGTATTTGCAGCACCCACTCCAGCAGGTCGGTAAAGCGAATGCGGTAAATCTTTTGCTCGGTAAATTCATCGCCGAAACGTTCGTACAGTTTGATGGCAATGTCTTCGTAATCGTTCCAGTGAATAGGCGGTTCGTAGCTCATGAAATGCAGGATGTGAATATGAAAAAATAAGGAGGCTGTTGTAGCAGCAGCTTTTCGGCAGCTGCTTATTCGCCCAAAAACTGCGATTGATCGGGCACAATGACTTCAATGGTGCCGCCGCCGTTCTCCAGCACACACTGGCAGCCCAGGCGGCTGTTGAGGCGTGGGTTCACAGCCCGGTCGATAAAGTCTTCTTCTTTATCGCTGATCTCAGGCAG
>JALOMC010000077.1 GCA_025455665.1 Chitinophagaceae bacterium
GTGTTTGGTCAGCACATGCTTTTCCAGCAGGTGGTGTGCTTTTATAATGATCATAGGTGCCGCGGCCTCAAAACCCACACGGCCTTTAATGCCAATGATGGTATCGCCCACATGGATGTCGCGGCCCACGCCATAAGGCGCCGCTATACTGTGCAGCTTATTAATGGCTTCTACCGGATGCGCAAAAACCTCTCCGTCGATGCTGCGCAGCTCACCTGCTTCAAAGCCCAGCTCCACACTGCGGGTACCACTGGCGGTTACCTGTGTAGGCCAGGCAGCTTCCGGCAACCACTCTTTGCTGTTCAGGGTTTCGCGGCCGCCTACGCTGGTGCCCCACAGCCCTTTGTTAATGGAGTAGGCAGCCTTTTCTACATTCATCTCCACCCCCTTTTCTTTCAGGTAGGCTATCTCCTGTTCACGGCTCAGCTTCAGGTCGCGTATGGGTGTGATGATTTCCACCCCGGGTATCATGATATGAAAAATCATATCGAACCGCACCTGATCATTGCCGGCACCGGTACTGCCATGCGCCACAGCCGTTGCGTTCAGCGCCTTGGCATGCTCGGCTATGTGCAGGGCCTGCATCAGCCGCTCGGCACTCACACTCAGCGGGTACGTGTTATTTTTCAGCACATTGCCATATACCAGGTATTTGATGATGCGTTCGTAATAAGGCTTTACCGCATCTACCGTCGTGTGGGTTTTTACCCCCAGGCGGTAGGCATGGGCTTCTATCTGCTGTAGCTCTTCTGTGCTAAATCCGCCCGTATTCACTATCACGCTGTGCACGTCGTAGCCGCGGTCTTCGCTCAGGTATTTTACACAAAAAGTGGTATCCAGTCCACCACTAAAACCCAGTACTACTACCGGCTTTGTTGGTTGGTTGCTCATGGTTGGTATTTTAATAGGTGTCTATTTGTGATGAATAAGGTGTTATCGGGAGGGTGATGCCTGCTACCAAAAACCACGCAAGCTGAGCATGCGGCGCAGACCTGTGAGGCTGCCACCACCGCCGGCAGTTTCTTTCCGATCGCGGTCAAACAAGTCACGCCAGCGCTTTTTGATGCGCATAAAGCGTTCGTAGATGCCTTTCTTCTCTTCAAATGCCGCAGCGGTTTCTTCGGGCTGGTAGTGGTCTTTGGGGTCGTACAGCATGGCCGTGCACATGCAGTTTTTACGATCCTTGCTCATCAGTATATCGTAGTTCACGCAGCTTTTGCAGCCGGCCCAAAATGCGTCGTCCTGCGTCAGTTCGCTGTAGGTCACCGGCTCATAGCCCAGTTCGCTGTTTATTTTCATTACCGCCAGCCCGGTGGTCAGGCCAAAAATTTTGGCTTCGGGGTACAGGCGCCGGCTCAGCTTAAATATTTCTTGCTTGATCGATTTTGCCAGGCCCGCCTTGCGGTAAGCGGGTGCCACTATCAGCCCGCTATTGGCCACATACCCGCCGTGGCTCCAGGTTTCGATGTAGCAAAATCCCGCCCAAATGCCGGTAGCCTTTTCAAAAGCAATGACCGCTTTGCCTTCCAGCATTTTTTGCTTCACATAGTCGGGGCTGCGCTTGGCTATACCGGTGCCGCGGGCCTTGGCGCTGCTTTCATATTCGTCGCAGATAATTTGGGCAAAATCCACATGCGTGGCATTGGCCGTCATTATCAAAAAATCATGGTGAGTCATAACCCGTCAGGGTAAAAAAAGGTGAGAGAAGATTGGTGAATGCTCCATCGCTACGCCCCGGCGCAGCCATCAACACACAAACAAAAACCTGTTGACCTTGGGATTGGGGGAAAATTATCGTCGCACCACCACGGGGAATGGACGTACAAAAAAACCTGGCCGGCACGGCACAGTAAAAAACCCACGCTTGTTGAAGGCGTGCATAATCACTTCTGTGATCAGCTGTATCAGTGAGTTTTTTGACATCTTCAGTTCAAAATAGACAATGACCCGAAAACTTTTTTAGCGAGGGGCAAATAAAACGAATAATTGAGAACCAACGCCTGATTTCATTGCAATGGCTTCAAAAACTTTTGATAAAGGGGCAATCGGCTATGTGCAGGGCCAGGCTGTAGCGGCCCGTCTGCCTGGGTACTCCTCATACCGGCTGCGCCGGCATTGCGGGGTACCTGCGTTAGCCGGGCAGCCCATGGGGCACCAGTGCAGCACCCGCCAATGCTGCTGCAGCCGGCTGGCCTGGCTGCTACCAGCCTGCATGCCGGGCAGGTGCCTGCCGCTGCCCTCATGGCCACCCCACCGCTGGCCCCACCGCCAGGGCGTGTAGCCGGTGTGCCATTGTACTTTTCCCTACCCAAAAAAGCGGCAGCACTGGCCCAAAATAGTAGTGCTGTTGATGTGCCCAATACTGTATTTTGCCCCCGCAAAGCAATTGTTTGTTGCTGCCCTACCCATGATTGCGACCGTTCACCTTACACAAGAAATAGCCGCACCACCCGCCACCGTGTGGTTTGCGCTATGGAACGATCAGCAGTATCGCCAATGGACAAAAGTGTTCGATAGCAGCTCGTATGCTGTGAGCACCTGGCAACTGGGAGCACCTATCCAGTTTTTGACGGCCGATGGCCAGGGCCTGTACGCCGAAATAGCGGAGCTGGAGGAAGCGCAGCGCATCAGCTTTAAATACCTGGGTACAATCGACAACTTTGAAGAAAAGCCGGCGCCGGCCGGCCAGCCCTTGCTGCACGACCGGTACGAGCTGGAAGCCACCGCTACCGGCGGCACCCTGGTAAAAGTGTGGGTGCAGGGTCAATGGCTGGATGAAAGCAATATGCGCCACCTGTTTGGCCAGGCACTGGCGGCGCTGCAGCAGCAGGCCGAGCAACTGCGGATACAAGTACAAACCAGTGTAGACTGTACGGCCGGGCATGCCTGGCACTGCTTTACAACGCCGGAGTTCATTGTGCAGTGGAACTTTGCCAGCCCCGACTGGCACTGCCCCAGCGCCAGCGCCGATGTGCAGCCCGGCGGCCAGCTGCGCACCCGCATGGAGGCCCGCGATGGCAGCGTGGGCTTTGAGCTACTGGCCACTTACACCCATGTGCAGCCACCCGAGGAGCTGCACTACCAGCTGGCCGATGGCCGCATGGTGTGGGTACGTTTTGCGCCACAGGCCGATGGCTCCACCCTGGTTACCCAGCAGTTTGAGCCCGAAAATATTCACCCGCCAGAGCTGCAGTATGCCGGCTGGCAATCGATACTGGACAACTATCGCAGTATAGCCAACGAGACACGACCCTAGTGGCTGCACGCCGGCCAGCCGCTCAACCTTTACATTTACCCCCACATGGCACAGCAGCGCACACTTGGGCTGGCTACTGCTACCAGCCTGGTAGTGGCCAATATGGTAGGCAGCGGCATTTACACCAGCCTCGGCTTTCAGCTGCAGGGCTTGCACAGCTTGTTTGCCGTGCTCATGCTATGGGTGGTAGGCGGCATCATGGCGCTTTGCGGCAGCCTGGTATATGCCGAGCTGGGAGCTGCCTTTCCGCACAATGGCGGCGAATACAATTTTCTATCGAAGCTATACAGCCCGCTGGTGGGCTTTTTGGCGGGCTGGGTCAGTGCCTTTGTAGGCTTTGCGGCACCAGTAGCGGCTGTAAGCCTGGCCCTTGGCCACTACCTGCACCGGGCTACCGGCGGCCAGCTGCCGGCGCTGCCACTTAGCATGGCGGTGCTGGTGCTGCTTACCGTGCTACACGCCTGGCATACACAGGCTGGCGCCCGCTTTCAGCGGCTGAGCACCGTAGTAAATGTGCTACTGATGCTGACCCTGATAGGCTCCAGCCTGGCCCTGCAGCAGCCGCAGCCTGTACCACTGGCGCCCAACCGTACCGATTGGCAAGAAATACTGGGCAACCCCGCCTTTGCCACCAATCTGTATTGGGTAAGCTATGCCTACACCGGCTGGAATGCCGCCGCCTACATAGCCGGCGAAATAAGGCAGCCACAACGCTTGCTGCCACGTGCACTTATCATAGGCACCCTGCTGGTGATGCTGCTTTATGTATTGCTGAACTATGCTTTTTTGCGGGCTGCACCCACCCATGCGCTGCGTGGTCAGCTGGAAGTAGGCTACATAGCCGGCGGTTACTTGTTTGGCCCGGGCGGCGCCCGCTGGATGGGCCTGTTGATTGCGATGGCTTTGCTAAGCACTATGAGTGCCATGACCTTTGCCGGCCCGCGGGTAATGGCCCAACTAGGGCAGCAGGTGCCAGCGCTTTTAGTGCTGGGCCGGCAAAACCGGTATGGCGCCCCCACGCTGGCAGTATGCCTGCAGTCGGGTATAGCAGCCGTGCTTATTGCCATCAATCAGTTTCAACTCGTTATCGATCTCATCGGCTTTACTCTCGCCATCAGCACCAGCATGGCAGTAGCCGGAGTGTTTATTTTACGGCAGCGGCCAAATTTGCAACCATCGTTCAAAATCTGGGGCTACCCGCTGGTACCACTGCTATACCTGGCAGGCAATGCATGGATATTGTATTATGGCCTGCTGCTAAAGTGGCAAGCCAGCCTGGGAGGCCTGTGCATCATAGCTGTAGGGGTGCTCATCTGGTGGCTGTTTGGCCGCCGCGGTACACATGGCAATTAGCACACATAAATAATTCGCATAATTTACCTGACGAAATACATGGTTTACTGGCCATTTATCGTCTACCTTTCCGTTGCAACATTGTTATCTGTAGTCGAATCGAACACCAAGGCTGGTTGGCTGGCGCAGAAATGGTAAATGGTCAGTTGACGAAACACAGGCATGGTTGCAGTGCCGGTGGCAGCTTCTTCAATAATGAACGGCTGGTGTTTGGAAAACGAAACGAACCATGAAGCGCCCCAAACACACTCCACACGGCTCTGCCGCGAAACCGCAGGTAGGTACCATGCAGGCCAGCCGCATAGGTCAGGCCAGCCTCAGTACCGACTTGTACTTGTCGTCGTGCAATCAGGTGTTTCTTGAACTGATGCAAGACCCCGCAGGACTGCTACTGGGCCAGCACTGGGAAACACTGCCGTGGGTACAACAGTACCCGGCTTTGATAGAAGCGGCGCATGAAGCGCTGCAGGCTGGTACGGCACAGGCCGTGGTGCCACATCCCCAGTATCCATACCAACTCCATTTTTACCATAGTGGCGAAGAAATAGTCATAATGGCCGTGGGCATTTGTGCCGGCACCTCAACTGCTTCGCTGGTGACAGATATGCTGCCCGCCGCTGAGCTGGTAGAGCATTTGCCCGAAGGCATACTGATAGCAGAAGGGCTGGAAGAACCGCTACTGTATGCCAACCAAACTTTGTGCAAGCAATTGGGCTATACCAGCGAGTGCCTGCATCAGCTATCGCAAAAAGACCTGCAAACAACCGCCGATTTTTTGATTTGGAAAGATCAACTGACGGCATTGATAGCAGGACGCGTACAAAAACTGCGGGATGTGCCACTCATCGGTGCTGACCGGCGGCCCGTTTTTGCACACCTGCAGCGCATACCACACCTGCAACTGTTGAGCAACCGATACTGCCTGCTGCTGCAGGATGTAACGCTGAAGCGGCAGACACGCCTGCTGCTGGAAATGGAAACACATGTATTTGAAATGATTTCGGCTACTGCCGACCTGTCGGCGGTGCTCACCTACATCACCAAAGCAGTTGAAGAAATTTTACCCGATGCACTGGCTTCGGTACTGCTGCTACAGCCCGATGGCGTACATGTAACCAATGGCGCCGCCCCCAGCCTGCCTGCTGCCTACACAGCTGCACTGGAAGGGGCAGCCATTGGCCCGACGGTGGGCTCATGCGGTACGGCTATGTATACCAAAATGCCTGTAATCGTTACTGATATCAGCACCGACTATAGGTGGAAAGATTATAAACAACTGGCCCTGGCATACGACCTGCAAGCGTGCTGGAGCCACCCCATTGCTGATGCGAATAGCGAGGTAAAGGGAGCCTTTGCGCTATACTACCGCAGTACCAAAGCACCGCTGGACCGCGACCTTGAGGTGATAAAGCAAGCATCACGCCTGGCTACCCTGGCCATGGAACGCCTTCAAGACCATGACAATCTGGAAAAAGCCGTGCGCCAGCTGGCCGAAAACGAACAGTACTACCGCATCCTTTTTGATACATCGCCGCTGGGCATGGTGGCCATGGTACCGTACACTGAGCAGTTGTTGGTCAACAAGCGTTTCAAAGAACTGACAGGGTACGACAATGAATCGGCCGAATCGCTGAACGGCTGGTGGGAACTGGCGTATCCTGACGAATTGTACCGGCAGGCCATCAGAAAAAGCTGGGAAGAAAGCCTGCAGGCCAGCCTGGCGAATGGCCGCCCCGGGCCCAGCTACGATGCCCGCTTTAAGTGTGCCGATGGCGAATACAAGCATTTTCGGGTGCAGGTAGTAGCCGCCGATAAGTTTTGGATCAGCAGCTTTCTGGACATTACCGAGCAAGTACGCCAGCAAGACAGATTAGCACGCCAGAGCAGCCTGCAGCAATTGCTGATGCATTTGGCATCGCGGTTTATAAACGTACCGCGGGAGCAGCTTGACCACGCCATTAATGAAATGCTGGCCGAAGTGGGCGCCAATCTGGGTACAGATAGGACCGTGGTTTATCGCTACGAATTTGACCAGCAGCACTGCAAACTGACACATGAATGGTGTGCCAATAGCATCTTGCCAAGTCCTACCGGCAGCCGCCTGATCAGCTTTGCCGATATGGCACTTTACGCCATCGATTTGCTATCGGGCAGGCGTACATCACTTACTGCCTGCTCCAGCACCAGCAATATCCATTTGCAGCAGTGGATGCAGCAGTTGGCAATTGGATCGCTGGCCGCTGTGCCCTTGCTACATGCCGGGCGCAGTATTGGTTTCATTGCATTTCACAGCACCGCTGCCGATCGGCTTTTCGATAGCAATGAGCTGGCGCTGCTTCGTGTCATGTCTGAAATACTCAGCAATGCCATTGCCAAAGTAAGATCGGAAGAGGCGCTGCGGGTGAGCGAAAAAGACTTCAGGGCCTTGTTTAACAACATGTCGCAGGGCGTAGTATACCAGGACCGTTCGGGCAAAATCATAAAAGCCAACCATGCGGCCGCTGATATTTTAGGCCTCAGTCACGATGAACTGTTTGGCCGTACCTCTATCGACAGTCGCTGGCAGGCCATCAAAGAAAATGGTGAGCCCTTCTCGGGAGAAAACCACCCTTCCATGATGGCATTGCGCACTGGCAAAGCACAGGAAAACGTTATGATGGGCGTGTACTCGCCACGCCACCAAAACCATCGCTGGATTCTGGTAAGTTCCAAGCCAGAGTTCAGGCCACACGAAACAGTCGCCTATCGTGCCTTTACCACCTTTACCGATGTAACGCAGATAAAGGAGCTGGAGAATACGATTTCGGTGACAGAACAGCAGTACCGGATGCTGTTTGAAAACAACCCCTCGCCCATGTGGGTGTACCACCCCGAAACATTGCAGATAGTGCGGGTAAATGAAACAGCGGTGAAGGAATATGGCTATAGCCGCGAAGAGTTTTTGAATATGACACTGGCCGATTTGCGGCCAGTAGATGAGGTGCCCCGGCTGCAGGAAGCAGTACACACCCGCCAAGATGGGCTGAACCGCTCAGAAGGTTGGCACCACATCAAGAAAAATGGAGAGGCCATTACAGTAGAAATCATTAGCCACACGGTAGAATACAATGGTGAAAAGCACGTACTGGTGCTGGCAAACGATATAACACAACGACGCCAGATAGAAGCAGCCCTGCAGGAAAGCGAAAATCGGTACCGGAGCATTCTGGATTTGTCGCCAGCCGGCATTTTCATTATGAAGGATCAGCGGGTGCACTTTGTAAACAAGACGGGCATGCGGATGATGGGCGCCCAACAGGTAGAGCAGGTGATGGGGCTGCCGTTGGCTAAAATTGTACCGCCTTACGAACTGGCTGCTTCTACCGAACGCCTTAGCCGGCTCGAAAACGGCGACCGCACTGTGTACCCGGCCGATGGCGAAATTATGCGGCTGGATGGTAGCTGCGTAAGCGTAGAATTGATGGCCGGCCTGATGGAGACTGCCGAGGGTAAGGTAATACAGGTGATAGCTACTGATATATCGGACCGCAAGAGCTATTTAGAAGCACTGGAACACCAAAATAAACTGCTGCGTGAAATAGCGTGGACACAAAGCCATGTGGTGCGGGCTCCGCTTACCCGCTTACTTAGCTTGCTGCCACTGCACAAAAAGTTTGCAGATGACGAAGCGGCCCAAACTGCCAACATTCAGAACATACGCACAGCGGCCGAAGAGTTGGATCGTGTCATTACCAGCATTGCCGAAAGGTCTTATGCGCTTACCAATCTCGAATCGCTGCTGCAGGGGGCGCCGCAGCAAGCGCTGCCTGTGGCTCACCACAATACGCTTCAAACACTGATTGTGGATGATGACCAACTGATACAACAGGTGCACGAACTGATGGTAGTAGACAATGGGTTTGCCGAACATCCGATGGTGTTTGCCAACGGCAGCACAGCCTTGGCACATATTCGCCAGCACGACCAGGAAGGCACCAGTTTTTTGGTGCTGCTTGATATCAACATGCCGGTCATGAACGGCTGGGAATTTTTGGAGGCCCTGGCTATTACGAATCTTAGCAGCCAGGTGCTCGTGGTCATCGTGACCTCATCGGTAGACATGGCAGATAGGCTGAAGGCACAGCGCTACGCCCATGTAATAGACTATGTAACCAAACCGGTAGATGACCTGGTATTGGATACCATTAAGCGACACCAATTAGTATCTCGCTACTTTACCTCGTGAGCAAA
>JALOMC010000424.1 GCA_025455665.1 Chitinophagaceae bacterium
CAGGGCCTTCAGCACATAGCTGGGCTCGAGGCTGGCGCTGGTGCAGGCCGAGCCAGAGCTCACGGCAATGTTTTTGTTGAAACCCATCATCAGGCCTTCACCTTCTACATACTTGAAGCTGATGTTGCTTACATGCGGCAGGCGGTGAGCCGGATCGCCGTTTACGTAGGCTTCTTCTATTTTTAGCAGGGCTTGCTCTAGTTTATCCCGCAGGCGGCTGGTATGGGCAGCATCTTGCTCCATTTCCAGGCGGGCCAGTTCGCAGGCTTTGCCAAAGCCTACAATACCAGGCACATTCAGCGTACCGCTGCGCATACCACGTTCGTGGCCACCGCCGTCCATTTGGGCGGTTACTTTTACGCGGGGGTTTTTGCGGCGAACATACAGGGCACCCACACCCTTGGGACCGTACATCTTATGGCCGGTGAATGCCATGATGTCGATACCGTCTTCTTTTACGTTTACGGGGATTTTGCCCACGGCCTGTACGGCATCGCTGAAGAAGAGCACGCCATGCTTTTTAGCAATAGCGGCTATTTCCCGCACGGGCTGAATCACACCAATTTCATTGTTGGCGTACATGATGGCAATGAGGATGGTGGTAGGCTTGATAGCTGCTTCCAGCTCCGCCAGGTCAATCCGGCCATTTTCCTTCACATCCAGATAGGTCACTTCGGCGCCCTGCTTTTCCAGGTGCTTGCAGGTATCCAGTACCGCCTTGTGCTCTATGTTCATGGTAATGATGTGGTTGCCTTTGCTGGCGTACATCTCAAACACACCCTTGATGGCGAGGTTGTCGCCCTCGGTGGCACCGCTGGTAAAAATGATTTCCTTAGGATCGGCACCTATGAGCTGGGCTACCTGCTCACGGGCGTAGTCTACCGCTTCTTCGGCGGCCCAACCAAAGGGGTGGTTGCGGCTGGCGGCATTTCCGAAATGATTGGTAAAATAAGGTACCATGGCCTCCACCACACGGGGGTCGCAGGGGGTAGTGGCATTGTTGTCCAGGTACACAGGCAGTTGAATACTCATATGCTTGAAGGTGCTTTTTTCAGTTGAACGACTTGTCAGGTGGGTACAGCCCGCCCAACCAACCAAACACAAAATTAGCTGCTTTTGTTGCGGGGCCGAAGAGGGGTGCTCCGGGCAGGGGGGCTTTTTCCCCAATTCGTAATAGACCGGCTGCTGACACTGGCTCACTTTTTTGAAAAAACAGCCAAAATCTGCCGGTTGGCAGCCGGTGGGGCACCTGACAGGGGCGGCAGCTATGACCGAAATCATACGCCATCGGTCAGTTGGCAGGTAGCTTTACCCGATAAAAAAAAGAGCCAGATGACACACCGAAGATGGCTGGCCTATCTGCTGCTGATAGCAGCCTTAGCAGCCTGCCAAAAAGAAGAGCGGCCTCCTGATATCAACCCGCTGAACACCGACCAGTGGCGCACCTCGGTATTGCTGCACCAGGGTACCGACATGAGCCCTTCATTTGCACTGGCCATCCTTCGCTTTGGCCGCGAAGGGCAGCTGATAGTGCGCTGGCCCGGCACAGCCGACACGGGCACTTATCTGCTAACGGCCAGCGGCGGTCGCCAGTATGTGCTAATGCAAATGAGAGAGCAAGGGGTGGTGGGCCTACTGAACAAAAACTGGGAACTGCTAGAAATGAGTGCTGAACGCATCCGTTTGCAGCACACTGCTACCGGCGGTACCAGTGTTTTTACCATGGTGCGTTAGCCAGCAGCGGGCTTCAGACAAGACCTTGTACCATTGTGGCAACGGATGGTGTTTCCTTTGGCGTGAAATATTGGTTCCCCTATACTCGTTGCCGGACCGGGTGTTGGCATGCTGGTGCAGCGCCATGGCTACTCTATATGTGCCAGCCTTTTCTAAATTTTGAATGATGAATAAGATAGAACACATTGGCATTGCGGTCGGCTCGCTGGAAGCGGCCATACCGGTATACGAAGCGTTGCTCAATACCTCCTGCTACAAAACAGAGGAAGTAGCCAGCGAAAAAGTAGCGACCGCGTTTTTTCAGGTGGGGCCCAACAAAATAGAACTGCTGGAAAGCACCGATCCCGAAGGAGTCATTGCCAAGTACATTGCCAAAAAGGGCGAAGGCCTGCACCACATCGCTTTTGAAGTGGCCGATATACATGCCGAAATGGAGCGCCTGCGGGCCGCCGGCTTTGTACTGCTGAATGAACAGCCGAAGGAAGGCGCCGATAACAAGCTGGTGTGCTTTGTACACCCCAAGGGCACCCATTCGTGCCCGCAGTCCACCTGTCGGGCTGCTTTGCCACATCATGACAGCCTCCCTTCAACTGCTGTACCAGCAGCGCTTGCCTGCCTTGCAGGCCACCTTGCAGCAATACCAACGCCGTCGAAGCTGGGTGGCCGGGGGCCGACTGGCTGCGCTGGCCGCTGCTGTAGCGGCTACGTGGCTGCTATGGGCCCTGCATCCGGCAGTGGCAGTGTTGGCCGGACTGCTGTTGCTGGCGCT
>JALOMC010000425.1 GCA_025455665.1 Chitinophagaceae bacterium
AGCGGCATCCTATTTTGTAGTTGGGAGTCGGGAGTCGGGAAGTCGGGAGACGGGAAGTCGGGAAGTCCGGAAGTCGGGAAGTCGGGAAGTCCGTAGTCGGTAGACCGGAGACGGGAAGTCCGGAAGTCCGGAAGTCGGGAAGTCCGTAGTCGGTAGTCCGTAGACGGGAAGTCGGGAAGTCCGTAGTCGGTAGACCGGAGACGGAAAGTCGGAAGTCGGTAGACGCGAAGCTTTACTGTCATCGGTCATCCATCATCCATCATCAATCATCTGTCATCTCCCCGCGAACACCGGACACCGAACACCCGACAACTGTTGTTAGCCCATACATTTGCCCTGCATGGAAAAGTTCATCGTTATCGTTTCGGCCCGCAAATACCGCCCCCAAACCTTTAGCTCGGTGGTGGGGCAGCAGCATATTACCACTACCCTCAAGAATAGCATTCGCAACAGCACGCTGGCACATGCCTTTCTGTTTTGCGGTCCGCGGGGGGTGGGCAAAACCACCTGTGCCCGCATACTGGCCAAAACCATCAACTGCGAAAACCTGCAGCCCGACGGCGAAGCCTGCAACCAATGCAATAGCTGTGTCAGTTTCAACAATGGATCGTCGCTCAATATCCACGAACTGGATGCTGCCAGCAACAACAGTGTAGATGATATCCGCGAACTGGTGACGCAGGTTCGCTTTGCGCCGCAAGAGGGGAAGTATAAGATTTACATCATCGATGAGGTGCACATGCTCAGCGCATCGGCCTTCAATGCCTTTTTGAAAACGCTGGAAGAGCCGCCTTCGTACGCCAAGTTTATTTTGGCGACCACCGAAAAGCATAAGATCCTTCCCACCATTCTCAGCCGTTGCCAGATTTTCGACTTCAAGCGCATCACCAATGCCGATACTGTAGAGCACCTGCAGGAAATAGCTGAGAAAGAACACATTCAGGCCGATAAAGCTGCCTTGCAGCTGATAGCGCAAAAAAGCGAAGGCTGCATGCGGGATTCGCTCAGCATTCTGGATAAGATAGTGAGCTTTACCGATGCCAAACTAACCTACCAGAACACGCTGGAGCACCTGAACCTGCTGGATGAAGACTACTATTTTCAACTCATAGAAGCGCTGACACAGCAAGACGTAACCAGGGCGCTGCTGCTGTTTGATCAGATCAATAAAAAAGGCTTTGAAGGCAACACCGTGCTCGAAGGGTTTGCCGAGTTTTTGCGCAACCTGATGGTAAGCAAAGACCCAAAAGCAGCGCAGCTGCTGGATGTGCTGGAAGGCATGCAGGACAGGTATGCACAATGTGCTGCCGGCACCAGCATCAGCTACCTGGTAAGTGCACTGAATGTAGTAAGCGATGCGGCGATGCAGTACCGCGATGTAAACAACAAGCGCCTGCATGTAGAGCTGTGCCTGATAAAGCTGTGCTACCTGCAGCAAGCACTGGAGCTGGCCGCCGATGGAAGTGGCCAGCTGGTAAAAAAAAACCGGATTAGTGGCCCCATTGCAGTAAAGCCCCGCGCCGTGGCACCCATTTTTGGCAAGACCGCCACCGCTGCCGGCACCACCGAGGCAAAGCTGGAGATACAAGCACCGCCGCCTGCAACTATCCAGCGCCCGGCACCTGCTGCAACTGCGCCCACAGCGCCGGCACCTCTGCCACCCGCTGCCCCTGCCAGCACTGCTGCACGGCCCTTGCCTCCGCCACCACCCGCCACTACTGCAGCGGTGTCAGCACCATCATCGGCTGCTGCTGGTGGCAAAATGAGCCTGATAGAAAAACTGCGGCAAGAAAAAGCGGCCGCCGCCGGCAAGCAGGTAGTGAAGCAAAACAGACCGCCGGTGCTGGAAGAAGTGCAGCAGCTATGGAATAACTACATGGCCAGCATGAAGGCGCAGCAAAAGCACAGCACAGTGACAAACATGCAACTGGCTACCCTGGCTGTAAATGGGGCCGATGTGCTGGTGACCTGCGAAACCAACTTTGGCGCCAAAATGGTGGAAAATGAAGCCACTGACCTTACCGAAATTTTACGCGAACACTTCAATAACCGGCAAATACAGCTGCAGGTAGCTGTAGACGAGCAGGCAGCCACTCGCCCCCGCGAACTGGAGCCCCGCTACCTCAGTACCGCCGAACGCTTCAACCTGATGGCCACGCAGTACCCGCTGGTGAAAGAGCTGAAAGATCGCCTTCGCCTCGATCTTGGTTTTTAATGGCGGCTTTTCAAATCTGATAGCGATAAGCAGCTACTGCGTGAGCAGTGCTTGCTTGCTCCCCAACATTTCCCAGGCTACCAGCTGCACCGGTATGCAGCCGGCGCTGTTCAGCGCATCCATAAATCGGCGCATGCTGAAAGGCTGCCCTTTTGCTGCCTGCTGGCGGCTATACTCGGCCATCAGATTTTCCAGCAGGTACTTGCCGGTAATGTAGCTGGTGCCATAGCCGGGCTGGCGCAGGTACAGGTGTTGCTCAAAAATGCGCAACGCTGGTTCGGTTTTCATCCAGCCACGGGGCGTGTGTTCATCATATTGGCATGGGCGTACAGGCTACCCAGGCCCCGGGCGGCCCGCTGTGCTATCAGGATGTACACCAGTTCGCGGCTGCGGGGGCTGGCATCGTACAGGCCGGCCTGCATCCACCACTCTTCTACGGCGGTGGCCACGCCCTCGTTGCGGTTGTCGAAAATATTGTACAGCAAAGCACCGCGCCGGATGGGATTGGGATGCGGCTCCCGGTCCATGCGGGCCAGCTCGAACCAGTGATAGAAATGCGAGTACAGCGGCTTGGGATCGTAGTGGGCGGTGATCCAGAAAAAATGGCGTTTTTCTTTGGGCACAAAGCTGCCCAGGTGCTGGCGCAAGGCCGTATCGAAGTATGGCGCTACCGTCACCATGCCGGCCGTATCGAGAAAGCGGATGAGCATACGGGCGGCGCTATCGGCCAGGCGGGCATAATCGGCCGGAGTAGCGGCTTCGGGCAGGGGTGGCAGGTGGCGGTTGCGCTGCTCTTCCAGCTGCAGGGCGGTCCAGGCCCGGCCCAGTTCCCGCTTTAGCAGCAGCACTTCGTCGTCCCAGGTCATGGGTAGCAGGTGCACGTTTTGCTGGTACCAGGTGTAGTGTTCTTTGCCAATGCCCGAAGGGCCGGTTTTAGTGGGAGCCTGCTGCTGCAGCCATTGCTGCAAGCTGGTGGTGGCGGCTATGGCATCGTCGATGGCTTGTAGCAGAGCGGCATCGGCTGCTACACCGGGCAGCTGCCGCATATCGGCCAGCTCGGTGGCCTGCGTGGCTATATCGCGGATGCCGGTGACCCAAAGGTCGCGGGCATTACCGGTAAGCTGGCGGCGGGCCTGCTGGTAAAAGGCCGGCACCACCTGCAACTGCTGCAGCAGCCGGGTGCGCTGCGCCGGCGCTAGCGGAAACTGGTATTGCCACAATTCAATTACCGCATGGTTGGTGGGGCCTTCGTGGTCGGGTACATCGCTGCGTTCGGTCCACAGCACTTTGTAAAATGCCGGGTCTCGCTGCCAGGGCTGCAGGATGTGCTGGTTGAAATCGTAGCCATTCATTTCGGCCCACACCAGCATCCAGTCGGCCTGCGCCGATAGTGGCCAGCCGCTAGTGTCTATTTGCTGCAGGCGCTGCCGCAGCGTCACAAAAGCCGGCTGCCGGCGGGCAAAGGCTTCCTGGCTATAGTCGGGCGCACCAGCCAGCAGGGGTGGCTGCTCAAAGCGGCGCCAATCGGCAAACAAACTGGTGAGTACAGCCTGCTGTTGGCCATTGGCCGGGGCTGCCAAAGCAGCCAGGCAGCAGCAGAAAAGTAGGCGAATCATGACCGGAAGATAGGAGAAGCCTTTGTTGTACCGGCCAAGGGCTGAAAGTGGTGGATTTATCATGCAATTATTCGGGTAGAATCAAGCTGCTATTTTTTTACATTTAGTCCTTCACCCATTTAACAGAGGTAGCAGGCGCCATGCCTTTGCATGCCTTTCAGACCAACCAACGCTATGAAAAAGCAACACATCTTTTTTTGCGCCAGCCTGCTGCTGTGCGCCACATGGGCCCTGGGCCAACAGGTAGGCGTGGGCACCAACAGCCCCACCGAACGACTGGATGTAAACGGCAACGTGAACGTACGTGGCCAATTAAAAATAAACGG
>JALOMC010000078.1 GCA_025455665.1 Chitinophagaceae bacterium
GGTTGGCTTTGGGGCAGCTGCCGATGGCATGCCTGACTGAGCGGTGGGCAAGTGCGCCGGCGTGCCGTGCACTACGCGAAGGCAGGAACAGGAGCCGAGGGTAGTACTGCTGCTGAGATGCCCAAACCAAGAATCTATTACGGAATTGCCAGCCCTAGTAGGCGGTGGGGCACCGGTAGCTGGTCAGGTTGAAAGTGATGCCAATCATGGCCGTGATGTACTGATCTTTTTGTGAGCTATTGCCCCGCTGCCGGCCGGCAATGCCGACGGGCCGGTTGGTGAGCTCGTAGCTACGATCTTGCAACAAAAAGGCTGGAGAGGGGCTGCCAGCGTAGGTGGTGCTTACGTCGTCCAGATAGTCGGTGCCGGTAAAGCGGTGGGTGATTTCGAAAGTGAGGTTGGTACGCGGCGTAAGGTTGTACTTGATGCCAACGCCGAAGGGAATAACAAAGGCCATGCTGCTGTAGGGCTGCCGGTCGGGGTAGAGGCTGCTGCCCTGTCCTTCGGTGCCCAGGGGGCGCAGGAAATACTTTTCGTTGTTGAGGAAGGCGTAGGGATCGTAGGTGAAGAAGCCTGCGCCGAGGGTAACATAGGGGGTGAAGCGAAAATCTCGTTCGCCGGGAATGAAGCGGAAGAAATTGAAATCGCCCATGACGGCCAGCTCGAACACATTGCTATTGAAGCTGAGGTTGCGCAGTCGTTCGGTTTCGTTTTTGCTGTACACATCGCTAAAGCCAAGCTGTGCAAAGGTGCCCTGCAGCCGCAGGGCTATGTAGTTGCCAAACTGCTTGCGAAACAGGAAGGAGGCGGCCAGCTTGGGCCGGCGCAGGCTGGCATTGGTGTTGAGGTCGCCAAAGTAGTGGGCGGCGCCCAGGGCTACCCCAAACTCACCGTTGAGCACGGTGCTCTGCAGTGGCTGTGCGGTGGCGCTCCAGGCACTGAAGGTGAGCAGCAGGGTGAGGAGGCGGCGCTGTAACATTGGTCGAAGGTTTTTTTGCTGGTACTTTAAAAATTGGGGTACCGCCCGGACGGCGGTATGGTTTTGCAAAGTAATGGATACCTGCCTGCTACAAACGTTTTGAGCAGCATTTTGGTATGCCAACTTTGCATTTCGCCCCGAATATCGGCAAAAAATGGGCCAGCGTGACAGGCTTCCACAGGGTGTTAGTTTCGCTTATCGAGGCCCCAGGCCAGTTTGTTGCGCAGGGTTTCCAAAAAGCTGTTTTCGCTGAGGCGTACCAGACCGATGGTGAAGTTTTCTTTTCGGACGGCTACCTGCATTCCGATGTCGGCTATTTCGCGGCGGGCATCCATGGCGCACATGTAGTTGGTGGCCCGCCCTTCTACTTCAAAGCTGATGATATTGTTATCGGGTACAATGATGGACCGGACATTGAGGTTGTGCGGTGCAATGGGGGTGATGACCAGGCTTTGGCTTTCGGGAAAAACGATGGGGCCATTGCAGCTAAGGTTGTAGCCGGTGCTGCCGGTAGGGGTGGCCACTATCACGCCATCGGCCCAATAAGTGTTCAAAAACTCGCCATTTAGGTAGGTGTGTATCCTGATCATCGATGAAAAGTCTCGCTTGTGCAGCACAAACTCATTGAGGGCAAAGGGGGCATCGGCAAACAGGGGTCGATCGGCATCTACATGTATCAGGGTGCGCTGATCGGTCATGTAGGTGCCATTGGCCAGGGCTTCTACAGCCTGCTTTATTTCGTGCTTGCCTAGTGATGCCAAAAAGCCGAGGCGGCCAAAATTGATACCGAGCAGGGGGATGCCCTTGTCGCGGATGAGGATAGCCGCATCGAGCATGGTGCCATCGCCGCCAAGGCTGATGACGCAGTCGACAGAGGGATCGAGCTCATGGGCATGCTCAAAGGTTTCGTACCGAAAGCGGCTGAGCCAGCCCTCGTTGTCGGCCGACACGACCGAGCTGAACAGCCAAACATCGGCCTTATGAATAGTGAGCTCCTGCATCAGCCATTGAAAGGCTTCTTGCTGGTCGGCATCGATGCCGCGGCTGTAGATGGCTATTTTCATGACTGAAAGTATGGCAAATGTGAAAGGATTGGCCGGCCGGCGGCCTCCGACTAAAGCTAATGGATGCGGTTTAAAAGTCGGCGCTGGTGTGAATGAAAATGCCGCTTTCGCCAAACTGGTTAAAGCTATAGTCGATCTTGAAAACCATGTCGTAGATAGTAGCTATTTCCAACCCAAAGCCGCCGGTGCGCAGCAGGCGGTTGTTCATAAAGTTGGTGCCGGGGCGTGGATTATAGGCATAGCCCAGGTTGCCAAAGGCTTTGGCAAACACCCGAAATGGAATGCGGCTATAAGTTTTCCATTTTTGCGGCCCCTTGAAGGTGTAGGTAAACAGCTCTCGCCGCAGGGTAGTACGCCCCATCACCCCAAAATCACCATCGGCTACGTAGTACTCCAGCCCCTGCATCCACAGGCTGCCGTAGCCCATCAGGCGCTGGTTGTAAAAAGCTTCCTGCTTGGGCACATTGGCCTGAAAAGCTGTTTGGAAATTGATATACGTTTTGGGCATAAAGCTCCAGGTGGCCAGGGCCCGCCCACCTATTGAAAACATGCCGAGCGTATTGGAAAAACGCTGCTGCGCCCAAAAATCGACATACCAGCCTCGTAGCGGAAACGGGATAAAATCGACATTGAAATATTGGTAATTGGCCAGCAGATCGAAGTAAGATACCCGGGTGCGGCCGGCCAGGTATTTGGGGTTGAGGTAGTAAAAGGCGGAGTCTATTTTTTCTTGGCCAAAAATGGAGCGCAGGTAAAAGCGCTGCTGACTGCCCTTGCGGTGCGAAAAAGTGGCTTCGGCCCGCAGGTACTGCCGGCCAAAATTGGGCAGTGATTGGAATTGCTGGCGGTTGCTATCAGTAGCATAGTTCAGCTCACGATTGCGGCCTACGCTCAGCCCCACGGTAAAGCCTTTTTCCATTTTACGGTCTACAAAAGGCAACTGGTACTTAAACTCTAACTGTTGGGTGTAGCCACCTATGATCCAGAGGTTCAGTTTATCGTTGCGGCCGGTCACGTTGTTATGGCTCAGCTTGGCGCCAAAGTTTACCCGCTCCAGGCTGGCTTTGTAGTCGTTGATCCACACATTCCAGTTGCGATCAATGACTCTGAAAAATGGCACTGGCCACAGGTACCAGCGTTCGTCCACCACAATGTCTACATCGACAATCGCCTCAGCCAGATACTCCACCGCCTTCACATCCACTTTTACAAACAGCGCTGTATTCATCAGCTGCTCCTGCGTAAGGCGCAAGCGGCGCTGCAGTTCGGCAGGGCTATAGCATTCGCCCGATTTGAGGGCTACCTCACGAAACACGATGGGGTCGCGGGTGATGCGGTTGCCGCTGACGGCAATGCTGCGTACCTGCCACTGTGCAGGCTGGCCGGCCTTTTGGCTGGCATCGGCCTCGGCTATTACCACCTGGCTGTAAGCAGTGCAGCAGCCGAAGCCCAAAAACAGCGCTATGACAATGCGAGACAGGTACATGCGGGGGGCCGGCGATCCGCGCCGGCTTGCAATGAAATACGAGAACGGGCGAAGCGAGAGACAGTTTTACATCGTTAAAAAATTCATGAGATGGTCATAGTTGCGTCGCATCTCATTTTCGTAGTGTTCCTCGCCCGAGTAAAACACCACATGGTATTCGTAGCGCTGCAGGGTGGCTACTATATCGCTTACTTCACGCTTGTTGATACGGATGGTAACCAGCAAGTGGCCCGATTGGTCGTTCATGGCCGAGTTGAGCTGCGTAATGTGAGCATCATTGGTTTCTACCAGTTTCGACAGCTCGCTGATAGAGTATTGGTGCGGCTCCATCTCCAGCACCAGCAGGGCGCCGCCCGACATAGCACCGCACAGCTGGGTTAGCTGCTGCAGCAGCTGGTCTTTGCCAATGCTGCCTATGTACTCCTTATTGGCCGATACTACCGGTACCATTTGCAGCCGGCGGCTACTTAGCATGCTCACCGCTGTCAGAAAGTGATCTTCGGCCACGGCAGAAAACGGCTGGTACAAGTGCTGCAGTGCCGATAGCTGGTCATGCGGATTGCTATCAAACAAATCGTCTTCAGACAGCAGGCCTTCGTACACACCGGTGGCCACCACCGGCAGCTGCCTTAGTAGCTGGTCTTCCATGCTCAGCAGGGCCTCCTCAACAGTTTGATCGGGACGAAGTGGAATGATGTCGGGCGATATAATCTGTTGATTCAGCATTTGGTCTTACAACGTTAAACCACGGTGGCCGGCTGGCTGAGTTTTGTTAAAAATTTATCGAGAATTACGTTGAATTCATGCGGCACTTCCATCATGGGGGCGTGGCCGCATTTATCAATAAAGTGCAATTCGCTGTTCGGAATCAGCTTATTGAATTCTTTGCCTACAAAAGGCGGTGTAATGATATCGTTATTGCCCCAGATAAGCAGCGTGGGCTGTTTGATCTGGTTGAGTTCTTCGCCCAGGTTGTTTCGGATGGCACTTTTGGCCAGCGCAATAATTTTGATCACCTTCAGGCGGTTGTTGGTGATTTCAAACACCTCGTCTACCAGTTCTTTGGTAGCTACCGCCGGGTCATAAAAGGTCATCTCGGTTTTCTTGCGGATGTATTCGTAGTCGCCGCGTTTGGGGTAGGTATCGCCCATACCGTTTTCAAACAGGCCGGAGCTACCGGTTAGAATGAGTGATTTGATACGCTCAGGATGCTTGAGGATGTGCACCAATGCTACGTGTCCGCCCAGGCTATTGCCCAGCAAATGAATCTGCTGCAGGTCCAGCGTTTCAATAAACTTGTGAACGTGTTTTTCGAGACCGCCTACCGTGGTATGAAAAATATCGAGATCGAAAAGTGGTAGCATAGGCACCACCACACGATGCGACTTGCGGAAATGCTCCACCAGATCTCTAAAGTTGCTCAGTGCACCAAAAAGGCCATGCAGTAGCACCAACGGTTCGCCACTTCCCTCATCAATGTACCTGAACTTATCCTTATGTCTGATCTCGTATTGCATCAATTCGGTTTCACTTGTTCCTTCGTCGCCCTACCAGTAAAATTAGTGGATACAGCCGTTACCAGCTACGGCGAACGCCGCTAAAATAAAGGTTTTGACCTAACATCCACTGTGCAGATAGCCGGGTGCTACGCCGGCGTACCGCTGGCGCCCGGTATTTGCGAAAATGCTTGCTCCAGCTCCTGAAACATGTTTTTGAACCAGGGGATGAGGTGGCCGGCAGTATCCATAATGGCAGGCGCCAGGGGCTGTAGTAGCCCAAAACTAAATGAGCCGTCTTTTTGAGTGGGGCTTACCAGGCCCATCTTATCGGCATAAAATAGTGCAATGCTGTACAGTACTGCGTATAAAAACACAAACAGCAGTACGCCGCCTAACTTATTGGCCCAGCCCAGCAGGGTCCACTCCAGGGCGCTTTCAATAAGGCCCGCCAGCATGCGTACCAGCAGCACCACGCCAATAAAAACGGCTACAAACGCCAGTGCAGGTACCCAGCGTATCATTCCTGGCAAGGCCTCGGCCAGGTACACGGCTGCCAGCCCGCTCAGTTTGAGGGCGGCGGCGGCGCCCAGCACCAGGGCCAGCACCGAAAAAAGGGCGATGATCAGCCCTTTTTGAATACCGCGGAAAATAGCAAGGGCCAACAGGCCCATCGCAACGATGTCAACGATCATGCTACCAATTGTATCAGGCGCCGGTCAGCAGTTCCTTCACTACGGCGCTGATGCTTTTGCCGTCGGCTTTGCCGGCCAATTGCTTGCTGGCAGCCCCCATCACCTTGCCCATATCGGCAGGGCCGGTAGCGCCCACAGCCACTACTATGGCCTGTACAGCTGCTTTCAGTTCTTCGCCTTCCAGCTGCTTTGGCAAAAACAGGCTCATCACACCTATCTCTTCTTCTTCTTTTTGCGCCAGGTCGGCGCGGCCTTGCTGCTGAAATATCTCGAGGCTGTCTTTCCGTTGCTTTACCAGCTTTTGCAGCAATTTTATTTCGTCATCTTCTGTCAGGGCATCTTTAGCGCCCTCGCTTGTTTTGGCCAGCAGTATGGCAGCTTTGATGGCACGAAGCGAACGAAGCCTGACTTCGTCTTTCGCTTTCATTGCTTCCTTCAGTTGCTCCATTATTTTTAGTTCCAGGCTCATGGTATTTGCATTTTTTGGTGATGGAAAAATGGCGGGTTTCTACAGGCACTCAGGCGCCTTGCCGTTGGCTTTCCTGAAATTTCTTGAAGAAGTCTTTGGCAAAATGACGAAAGTCGTGTACCAGGGCTTGCTGGCCGGTGCTGCGCTCCAGGGTATCGGCCATGCCCATCATGCTCTGGTAAAAAAAGTCGACCATCTCATCGACCATCATGTCTTTCGTCCACAAATCGATGCGCAGGGCGGCTTTATCGGCGGGGTCCCAAAAGCTGAGCATCATAGCACGGGCCTGCTGCCGTTCTTCGGCGCTGCTATCGCTGGCACTCCACAAAATATTGTCCGGCACTTTCTGTTCGTCCAGTTGTACGTCGATGCGGATAGTTGATTCTTTCATAGTTTGATTTTGATACTGCCATGCAGGGCCGCAAATATCGGCTATCCGGCAGGCTCTTTGCTCAGGACCTGGCTAGCGGCTGCAGCCATTGGTACAAAGCATGCTGCTGGCGGGCCAATGGCATATCGGCGGCCAGTATGCTACCGGTTTGAATGAGGGCATTGCGGTAATGCTCATCGCGGTACAGCAGGCTGAAGGCGGCTGCCAGCGGTTCTTCGCTCCATTGCTGCAGCCGGTAGCGGGCACTGCTCAGCAGCTCGGTACTGGTGGGGGTATCGGGCACGGCCAGCGGAATGCCCGCTGCCAGCGCGGTGGCCAGCAGCCATCCGTGGGCGGCCTGCTGGTGCAGCAGCAGGGCATAGGCGCCGGGTAGCAGGGCCTGCAATAGGGTAAGGGGCGCCTGCGCATGCACCTGTACATCGTGCCGGTACTTGTAGCTGCTCAGTTTTTGCTGCCATACTGCCGGTGCTTCTTTTTCAAACAGTACCAACAAGCGCATGCTGGTTTGTTGTCGCTTCTTTAGTTGCGAAAAGGCTTTCAGCAAATGGATAGCATCTTCAGGATGGCTGCCCGGAATGGCCAGCCAATACTCGCTATCATCACTGTAGGTCTGCTTTATTTGCTCTTTTTGCTGCCACGAGGCTGCTGCCGTACCAGGCAGCGGGGCTGTGCCCAGGGTGTTGCCACCAGCGGCATCGGCAGCTGGCCATTGCCAGTGGTAGCCGGCTAGTATAGCACTGCTGGCATTTGGGCGCAGGGTGCCGCTGCTGCACCAGTCGGGGTGGTACAGGCTGCACACGGGCCCTTGCCAGCCTTTTGGCACGGTGGCCTGGCCCATTTTCAGCACTAGCTGCGGGGGGTGTTCCAGCAGGTGCTGTTGCAGCAGCTGCTGGTATCGCCAGCGGGTCCACCAGTTGCGGGGTGGCTTTGTCAGCTGTGGTATACCCAGCTGGGTGGCCGGTGGCAGTCCGGCTATTTGCCACTGCCAGGGGGCGCTGCTATGGGGCAGGCTTTGGCACCATTGTGCCAGGGCTTGCTGCTGCCATGGCTGGCCACTTCCATCGTATAGCAGGGTTATTTGCACGGTGCCAAAGGTAGGCCGCCCAAAGGCGCGGCCCTCTCAAAGGATGCTTAAAGCAAAACACGCTGGTCGGCCGGCGTGGGCTGGCTGCCGGGGTGCAAAAGCAGCGTGGAATGGTAAAACACCTATTTTTGGCACGGCGTTGCAATGAAAATGCATGCTTGTCCCGCTACCGTGCCTTGTTGGGCAGTTGCCCCTCATTTGTGCTCAAAAGCGTTTACACTACAAATTATTTATGGATTATAATACCGCCAGGGGATCCCTGCTGATGCGTGAATATGGCCGCTACGTACAAAAAATGGTAGCGCATATCATGACCATTGAAGACCGTGCCAAGCGCCAGCGCAATGCAGAAGCGATTGTAGAACTGATGGGTTTTTTGAACCCCCAGCTTAAGCAAGTAGAAGATTATAAGCACAAGCTGTGGGACCACTTGTTTGTGATGAGTGAGTTTCAGCTGGATGTAGATAGCCCCTACGGTAAACCTTCGGCAGAAGAGTACCACGCCAGGCCCGCTCCGCTGCCCTATCCTAAGCATCGCCTGAAGTACAACCACCTGGGCAAAAACCTGGAGAAGCTGATTGATAAGGCCATGGCTGAAACTGATGCCGAAAAGAAGAGCGGCTTTGCGCATACCATTGCGCACTACATGAAGCTGGCCTATAGTACCTGGCATAAAGAGCTGGTGCACGACGATGGGATCCGGCAAGAGCTGGATGCCATCACCAATGGCGAACTCACCTTTACCAACACGCCTTTTGTGCGGCACCGCCCGGCCCCTTTCCGCGATGAAGACTCGTATGCACCGGTAAAACGCAATAAGTTCAAGCAGAACCGGAACCGTGGTGGTGGCGGCAGCGGCGGCAATAACCGCAATAGCGGCGGTGGTGGCGGCAAAAACCGCGGCAATAATAAGTACGGCAAAAAGCGATTCTGACTGATGTATATCGACGCTGTTCAATTGACTGCGCCTGCCCTTGTGGCAGGCGTTTTTTTTGTGCAGGCTAGCCAACGGCTGTTGGCCACTTTTGGATTTCATTAGTAAACCATAGCCGGGCCATTGGCTCTCATCCAACAAATGCATAGCCTATGTGAGTTTGATACACCTGTTCATTCCTGCTGCTGCTTACCGCTCTGTGTACCGTTTTTTCATCCTTCAATTTTTACATCGTATGAAACGACCTCATGATGTGTTTTTGCTACTGCTGGCCATGGGTGCTGCAGTGGCTGCCACGGCGCAGCAGCACCGCGACCGCTACGATGACTACGACGAGTACGACCGCCGC
>JALOMC010000079.1 GCA_025455665.1 Chitinophagaceae bacterium
AGAACAATATCAGCCTGACGCATTTTTTCAAGACTCTTCTCCACCCCTATTGCTTCTATCTGGTCGGTACTTTGCCTGATGCCTGCGGTATCTATAAGCCGGAATAACACACCGCTGATATTGAGCATCTCCTCAATGGTATCGCGGGTAGTGCCGGCTATATCGCTTACAATGGCCCTGTTTTCGTTCAGTAACGTATTCAGCAGGGTGCTTTTGCCAGCATTTGGCTTGCCAACTATGGCCACCGCTACTCCCTGCTTTATCACATTGCCCAGCTGAAAACTCTGAAGCAGCCCCTGCACAGTTTGATCCATGCTGGCAATAAGCTGCAGCAAGGCGGTACGATCGGCAAACTCCACATCCTCGGTGGCAAAATCAAGTTCCAACTCAATCAGCGCACTAAACTTGATAAGCTGCTCACGAAGCGCCGCCAGCACATGGCTAAAGCCACCTCGCATTTGGTGAATAGCAGTATGATGCGCCGCCGCCGAATGACTTGCAATCACATCTGCCACGGCTTCGGCTTGGGCAAGGTCCATTTTGCCATTTAAAAAAGCCCGCTGTGTAAACTCTCCGGGCTTGGCCAGCCTTGCCCCGGCAGCTACAGCCGCATTTATTACCTGTTGCAAAATATAGGGTGAGCCGTGGCACGAAAACTCTACCACATCTTCACCCGTAAAACTTCGCGGAGCCCTATAAATGGTAGCCACCGCCTCGTCTATCCGTTCGGCAGCCCATGCTACCCAACCCACCTTTACGGTATGCGATGGGCACCTTTGCAAACCAGCCCCAGGCATCATTTGTGCAGCTACCTCTATGGCCTGCGGCCCGCTTAGTCTGATAATGCCAAGTGCCCCGATGCCGGGCGGTGTAGCCAATGCCACAATAGTATCCTGCCAACTCTGCATATGGATGGCAAAGATGGTGAGAATACAACCAAAAATGGTCACCCGTGGGATGCCAGGGGTGACCACTACTACTATTGGCGCTATTGGCCCAGCCTGAATATGATAGGCTGGCGATGCCTGTACCGCACCTTGCGACCGGATTGTTCGGCCGGAATCCAGGGCGGCCCCTGCGCAATGATGCGGACGGCTTCGGCGGCCAGACCGTAGCCAGGATCGTTCAGCGCTTTCACTTCGCTGATGTTGCCTTCTGGATCTACTATAAACTCAACCAGCACGTTGGCTTCCACCTCATTATTCACCGCCTCTTCGGGATAGCGCAGGTGGCGCTCCAGGTAGCGGCGCCAGGCATCAATGCCGCCAGGAAACTCGGCCTTATTTTCAACTGTGACAAACACTTTTCGAGGATCAAAATCGTCAGTTGGCACCGGTGCCACCGCCAGGCCGGTACCTTCATTCAGCTGCGCCGGCGGCTGTACAGTGTTGTTGTCTTCGTCCCCGGCCTGTGTCATCAGTCCCACCTTTGCCTTTTCCAGCGATTCCACGTCCGGCACTTCCTCTTCAGGCGGCACCAGGTCATCTTCCACTATTTGCGGCACTACATATTGCACCGTGGCTACCTGCCTGGCGGCGGCTGGTGGTGGTTCAGGAGCGGGTGGCTTTGGTTCTTCGGCAGGTGGCTCTAGCACTACATCGCGTGGCGGGGCAAAAATGATCTGGTCACTGGCACTTTGCAGGCTATGCCACCACGAAGCCGATACCGCCCCGCCACTGAGAATGGCCATGCACAGAAGCGCAGTACTCAATCGGCGGTTGTATTGGCTGCGCAATTCATAGGCGCCATACGCCTTGTTTCGGCCTTCGAACACAATGTCGAGCAAGCTGGCCGAGAGCAGTTTTGAAGCTTCCATCATACAAATTGGTTTTGCGTATATGATGCGAAACCTGCCACCACTGCATAATAAGCGAGAGATATTTTTTGACCTAATCAACTGATTATCAAAAAGAAAAAGGACAGCCGAAGCTGCCCTTTTCAAAATGCTTTTTCCGAGAATTTTACTCAAGACGGAAAGTAATAGCCTGGATGTGGCGATAAATCACCTTTCGGCCGTTTTGCTCAGCCGGCGTCCACTTCGGACCCTTTTTGATGATTCGAACGGCTTCTTCAGCCAATCCGTCACCCGGGTCGTTCAGTGCTTGCACCTCGCTGATGTTGCCTTCTTTGTCTACTATAAACTGCACCCTGACTACACCCTGGGTCCCACTCTCTTGAGCGGCTTCGGGATATTGCAGGTTACGTTCCAGAAAACGGCGCCATGCATCGGGGCCACCAGGGAACTCGGCAGGGTTTTCTACTTTGGTGAATACCTTGTCGTAGTCCTCTTCTACAGCTTTCGGAGCTACCACGTCGCCGGTACCTTGCGATTCGACGGGCGGTGCAACGATGCCATCGTCTTTGGTACCCTCCTGGTTAATTGTTCCAATCTTAGCCTCTTCCAGCTTTTCAATTTCCGGCGGCTTTTCGTCTTCTTTCACCTCCTCATCCGGTACAATCTTCGGAGGAGTGAACTTGGCGATTTCCACTTTTGGAGGCTCGGGAGCCTTTGGCGGGGGCGGCGGTGGCGGGGGCTGGTCTTTCGGCTGCTCTTTCACAGCTTCCAGCTCCACATCCTTTACCTCAGCTTGCGCCTTCCTGTTTTTGGCAGCCTCTTTTGAAATAACAGAACCTACGAAGATGAGCACAGCAATAGCCATCATAGCGGCAATGGCCACCGTCAGGCGCTTGTTGTACGACTTCCGCAATTCGTAGGCACCATACTCCTTGTTTCTGCCATCAAACAGAATGTCGAGGAAATCGGCACTCAAAATTTTGTTTACGTCCATCATAGCGGATAGTATTTGCTATTCATGAGATTCAATGCCTGTGGAGATTCCACAAAAAAAGCTTACTTGGCCGGCGGCGCAGGGGTGCTGGCCGGGCTGTTGCCTTCTGTTACGTCTATCAACTGCTGCTCAGATTCCGAAATATCTACCATGGCATACCGGCGTACGTCATTGATAGTCATTTCGTCCAGTGCATCTACCACGTCGCGGAACGTGCACCCCTTGGTGGGTTTGATTACAATCACCAGATCTTTCGCATCGGTTGTTTTCTTCTTGTTCAAAATCACATCCCGCAACTCCTTGAAGTTAGAACTCTTGAAGTTGGAGCCATCTGGCTTCAGTACGCCTTCGTAGTAGAACACGTTGCGGTTTTTGCTTAGCATAATGGTAAGCGCTCCCGACTCTTTTGCCTTGTTCTGATCTTCAGGCTTTTCGGTATCCTTTGGCAACAAAAGTTTCATTGCCGTAGGCGTGCTCATGGTGGTAGTGAAGATGAAGAAAGTAATGAGCAGGAAACCCAGATCCACCATAGGTGTCAGGTCTACCCGCGTCGATAGCTTCTTCCCTTTCTTGACGCCTGGCCCTTTTTTATGGCCACCGCCACCGCCGCCTTCTCCCAAATCTGCCATATCAATTGGTTATTTGGTGTTTACAATTTGGTTTACTAGTCCGCCGACAGTTTTTCACCAGCCCGATGACGCTCAGCCAACGGCGAGTTGATAGGAATCGACTCCTGATTGGTGATTACCTGAAACTTCATCTGGTCGTTCTTTTTGAACGCATCGATGACATTCTTAAAAACCGTATACGGCACGTCGTTGTCGCCCTTTACCATCAGGTTCAGCTTGCTTCCCAGGAAAACAGTAGTGGTAGAAGTGATCCACTGGGTCACCTCGTTGTTCGTACTATCTACACAAGGCACCCCCGGCAGGCGTTCGCCTTTGCGCTGCTCCGGATCCATGTTTAAAAACGACTTCATCTGGTTGAGCGGTGCGCCGAAGAAGTCAATTTTTGCTGCCTTTTTGATATCGGCGGGGGTCAACTGCAGGTTAAGTCGGCTGTTCAGGTCTTCCAGCACTTCCATCCGACGATTGTCTTCTGAAAACGACACGAAAACTTTGCCATCCTTACTGATAGTAACGAGACATTGGTCTTCAGTTTCAGCAGCTTTCGACGAAACAGAGTTTGGCGTGACTACCGGAATGGCTTCGGCCGGCTTGAACTTGGTGGTGAGGATGAAGAACGACAGGAGCAGAAAGGCCACATCGCAAAACGCGGTCATGTCTACCCAGGTACTTTTCCTCGCAATTTTTGGCCTACCCATAATTCAGGTTTCGTATTTTTTTGAAAATGTGATGATCCAACAAGCGGTATTCCATAAAGTGATGGGATACCAGCACCCGACTTACTTGTACAGTGAGCCAAAGCTTTGGGTCAGCGTGAAACCTGATTCATCGATGCCATAGGTGATACCATCGATGCGAGTAGTGAAGATATTGTAGAATACCATGGCGATAGCCGAAGTACCGATACCGAGAGCCGTGTTGTACAGGGCTTCAGAGATACCAACGGCCAAAGCGGTAGCGGCAGCAGCACCACCTTCTTCACCCAGGGCACCAAACGACTTGATCATACCCATTACCGTACCCAGCAGGGCTACGAGGGTGGCCAGCGAGGTGATGGTAGAGAGGAACACCAGGTTCTTTTCCAACATGGGCAGTTCTAGTGCAGTGGCTTCCTCTACTTCTTTCTGAATGGCCAGTACTTTCTGCTCGGTGTCCAGTTCAGTGTTGGTAGTCATTTCTTTGTACTTGCGCAGGCCAGCCTTCATTACATTGCCTACGCTTCCTTTCTGCTTGTCGCACTCGCTCAGGGCAGCATCAACATTTTTATTGGCAAGGTGGTACTGCACTTTGCGAATAAATTCAGCAATAGAACCTTTGCCGGTAGCCTTGCTGATGGTCAGGAAACGCTCAATAGCGAAAACCCACACCATCAGGTTCAAACCAATCAGCAGGGGTACGATAATACCGCCTTCGTAGGCACGTACCAAAGCACCTTTGGGACCAACGTGGCTAGGCCAGAAGCCACCGCTCATGTCGGGTTTGGTGAAGTTCGAAGGATCGCCCAGCACGAAACGCCAGATAATGTAGCCAGCTACGATGCACGCAATGGGAGCGATGTAGCTGATCGCATTGCCCCCTTTCTTAGGCTGAACGGAAGTGGCAGCCTTTGCCACAGTTGCTGTCGGTTTGTTTTCTGCCATGACAGTTGGATTTTTAGTTTGAACTCTTTAGTTAAAATAATGCAATTGGGCAGCAATTGTACTGAAAAATTGAATATACCAACCCGGGACCATGTTTTTTTTTGGGCATTGCGTATGAACAGCAGGTAACACGGCCAAAGCGACGTCTTACCGAGTTGATTTTGTTGGTGCTTCGACCAGTGCTGTACACATGAGAAATTGTCTGCCATTTACATCGCCGGCCGAACTCAACGATCAACGAAGTGTTACTTTCACTCTTTATCAAAAAAATCAAGTTTTTTTCATGACAAAACGATTTCTGAAGCTAGCCAGCCTGCCCTTGCTATTGGGTATGGCCATGCAGGTGGATGCGCAAGACCGCAGACCGCAACCCACGCCTGCCCCCGGCACTCCGCCGGTAGCAGTGCCAGCCGGCGCCAATGGCCAGCCACCCGCCGGGCAGCGTCCTCCTGCTGCGCCACAAAAAGGACCCAAGCCATACAAAGAAGTAATCACTGAAAAAGCCAAATCCCAGAAAGGCCTTTTCAATGTACACGTGGTAGAAGACAAGTACTATCTGGAGCTGGGTGATACGCTGTTGGGCCGCGACCTGTTGGTGGTTAACCGTATTGGCAAGGGTGCAGCTGGTGTTCGCAATGGTTTCAGTGGTTTTGCCGGCGATATCATCAGCGAACAAGTGATACGATTTACCAAAGGACCCGAAGACCGCATCTTTCTGCACAAGGTGAGCTTTCGTGAAAGAGCCACCGACAGCACACAAGGCATGTACAAATCGGTAATGAATAACAGCATCCAGCCGATTTTGTATTCGCTCAGTATTGCTGCCCTGTCGAAAGACTCGGCCGGCTCTGTGATAGAAATTACCTCACTCATTAATAGTGATAACGACCTGCTGTTTTTTGACGCTGGCGACAAGCGTTCGTTCAGCCTCGGTAGCATGCAGCCCGACAAGTCGTACACCTTATCGGTAAAAACCTACCCCACCAACCTGAACATTCGCACGGTGAAGACCTACACCCGCACGCCGGCTGGAGGCCCCTCGCTGCCGGGTGGCTTTTCATTTGGTGGTGGCAGCGCCGACCCCGCCACTTTTGAGCTGAACAGCAGCTGGGTTGTGCTGCCGAAAACACCCATGAAGTCTCGCTACTGGGACGACCGGGTGGGCTATTTCTCTACCAGCTATGTAGATTTTGATGCAAACCCGCAGGGGGTAAAGGATGTGACCCTGGCCCGCCGCTGGCGCCTGGAGCCCAAGCCACAAGATGTGGAGCGGTACAAGCGGGGCGAACTGGTAGAGCCACAAAAGCCGATCATTTTTTACATCGACCCTACCACGCCAAAAAAGTGGATACCCTACCTGATGCAGGGTGTAAACGATTGGCAAATTGCGTTTGAAAAAGCAGGCTTCAAAAATGCCATCATGGCCAAAATGGCTCCTACGCCTGACGAAGACCCCACCTGGAGCCTGGAAGACGCCCGCTACTCAGCCATAGTGTACAAACCCTCGGATATACCCAATGCCAGCGGACCCAACGTGCAGGACCCCCGCAGTGGCGAAATCATAGAAAGCCACATCAACTGGTACCACAATGTGATGCGACTGCTGCGTGACTGGTATATGGTGCAAACAGCTGCCGTTGATCCTCGTGCCCGCAAGGTGCAGTTCGACGATGAACTGATGGGCCAACTGATCAGGTTTGTGAGCAGCCACGAAGTAGGCCATACCCTGGGCCTGCGGCACAACTTTGGCTCATCGAGCACGGTGCCGGTAGAAAAGCTGCGTGACAAGGCATGGGTAGAAGCCAATGGCCACACCCCCTCTATTATGGACTATGCCCGCTTTAACTACGTGGCGCAGCCTGAAGACAATGTGTCGGAAAAGGGACTGTTTCCTCGCATAGGCGACTACGACCTGTGGGCCATAGAATGGGCCTACCGCTGGTACGATACCAAAAGCGCCGATGACGATAAGGAGACCCTGAATAAACTGGTACTGGAGAGACTGAAGAACCCTCGCAACTGGTGGGGCGATGGCGAAAGCTACGGTGACGACCCCCGTAGCCAGACCGAAGACCTGAGCGACGACGCTATGAAAGCCAGCTCTTACGGCATTAAAAACCTGCAGCGCATACTGCCCAACCTGATAGAGTGGACCAAAGAACCCGGCGAAGGCTATGATGAGCTACAAAGCATGTACAACCAGGTGACCGGCCAGTTTGGCCGCTACATAGGCCATGTGGCACGCAACATTGGCGGCATAGAGCGTACACCGAAAACGGTGGAGCAGGCTGGTGCCATCTACAACTTTACGGCAAAGGCCCGCCAAAAAGAAGCCATGAAATGGCTGCAGGACAACGTGTTTAAAACACCGACCTGGGTAATAGACCAGCGGATGACCAGCCTGACCAACCAAACACCGCAAAGCGTGATTGCGGGATTGCAAAGCCGTGCCCTGAGCGCCATGTTTAGCGCCAATACAGCTGGCAAACTGCTGCGCTTTGAGGCCGAAAAGCCTGCCGAAGCCTACAGCCTGTTTGAAATGATGACCGACCTGCGCAAGGGCATCTTCAGCGAACTGGCGGCCCGCAAAGCGGTAGATGTGTACCGCCGTAGCCTGCAAAAAGACTTTACGGAGCGCCTGCTGAACCTGGTGAAGCCGGCTGCTGCACCTGCTCCGCAGTCTATTGGAGGCCTTACTATTTCTTTTGGCCCTTCTATATCGCCCACATCGGACCTGCTGAGCGTGGCCAAAGCACAGGCCCGCACCCTGCTGGCTGAGATAAAGGCAGCCCAGCCGCTGGTAACGGACAACGCTACCAAAATGCACCTGGCCGACTTGGCAGACCGCATTGAGCGTGCCTTGAAGAAAGACTAAGTAACAGTAGCCGCCTGGCCCAAATGGGCATATGCTGCTACAAAAAAGCGTTTGAAGAAAAAGTCCGTGGGCTGTAAAAAGCCTGCGGACTTTTTTTATGCAGCATGCCAACGCTGCTGCAATGCCGGAAAACTACCACTGACGACCGGCTGCCTACACTGGCGGAAAAGCCCGGCCCTGCGCGGCAGCCGATGGCATGCCTGACTGAGCGGCGGGCGTGTGCGCCGGCGTGCCGTGCACTACGCGAAGGCAGGAGCGGCTGCCCGGCTATGCACTGCTGCTGCTATGCCCAAAAAAACACCCGGCCAAAACCGGGTGCCATGTTGTAAAAGTTGAAAAGAACTATGGTGGCTTACTCATAGCGGAGCGCAACGATGGGATCGAGCTTTGCAGCTTTGCTGGCCGGGTAGTAGCCGGCACCGAGGCCAGTGAGGAAGCAGATGAGCACGCCGCCCATGACCCAACCCCAAGGCACCACGAAGCCGGTGCCGAGTACTATGCCAAAAGCATTGCCAATAAGTACACCGAGGATGATACCAAATGCAGCGCCCAGCAAGCTGATGACAATGGACTCGATTAAAAACTGACGCTTAATGGCTTTGCTGGTAGCGCCAATGGCTTTGCTGAGGCCTACCTCTTTGGTACGCTCGGTGACAGCCACCAGCATAATATTCATGAGGCCAATTGCTGCGCCGACAAGGGTAATGAAGCCGATAGCGCCTGCTGCGCCGGTAATACCCCCCAGGAAGCCAATGAATTTTTCGGCGAGGGCATCACTTTTATCAATGAAGAAGTTGTCGGACTCCTGAATATCCAGCTTTCGCACATTGCGAAAAAGGCTGGTGGCCTGCCCCACAGCGTTGTCCAGCAGTTTAAAATCGGGCACCATAACGCCGATACTGAACGTATTGACACCGCTGGATACCTGCCGGATATTGTTGTAAGTAGTAATGGCCACATTGTCGAGATTCATAAAGGCGGAGGCGCCTTTCTTTTCGAGAACACCAATAACGAGGTAAGGCCGGTTGCTGATCTTCACAACTTTGTCCATGGCCTTTTGAGCATTGCCCTCAAAGCATTTATCTACCACATCGTGCCCAAGTATAATGACGGCGCGGCCGGTGGCTACATCATTGAAAGAGAAATTGCGACCGGCGGCCAGTTTGTAGCCGTTGAGGCCAAGGTAATTTTCGTCGCCGCCCTGAAACGATACGTTGGGATTGGTTTTAAATGCTTTTTTGGCAGTGATGAATTGTACTGTTTCGTTGAAACTACCGCGAACAGAAATACTGACGGTAGCGGGGAAAGCGTATCGGTTTTTGAAAGCAAGGGCTTCTTCGTAGCGGATGATGCGCCCGCTATTCGATTTGCGTTCCTTCTGCTTGGCCTTGGTGGTTTTCTTTACATCGTCGCTGTTGTTATTGCCAAAAAAATTGCGTTCGCGGTAGCGGATTGAAAAGCCATTGGCCCCCATGGTGCTAAAGCTTTCCCGCAGGCTTTGGTTCATGGCCTCGATGGCGGTGATGATGCCAATGAGGGCCATGATGCCGAGGGCGATGATGGCCACGGTGATGCCGGTGCGCAGTTTGTTCACCTTCACTGTTTGCCAGGCAATGGCTACCGAATCCTTGATTTGCATAGGGGTAAAGGTACAGCGGGCCTGCGCTGGCTTTTTTACCATTGATAAAGAAATAGGGCAGTGCATCAGCCGTGGCTACAAAAAAGCTGGCCCCCAACCGATGTGGGGGCCAGCCGAGATATACCTGTAAAAAGGGTACGTGCTAGAAGTACAAAAACTGCAGCAGCCACTGGGGCAAAATACCCAGCAACACTACTACCAGTGCTGCGCCGGCCACCAGGTAGCGAAAACCGGCCGATACCGGCAAGACGGGCTGCGCCTGCTCTGCTTCTTTGAAATACATAGCCTGTATGACACGGAAGTAGTAGTAAACGCTGACTGCGGCACACAGCATTGCTAAAATAAGCAGCCACAAAAACTTGCCACCAAAACCGGCTGCCACCGCCGATGCTACCATGTAATACTTGCTAAAGAAGCCAACGGTAAGCGGAATGCCAGCCAGACTAAGAAGCATAACGGCCAGTGCAACCGCCAGCATTGGTTCGCGGCGGGCAAAGCCATTGAAGCCCTGGTAGGTATAATCTTCCATTTTGGTGAGCACGGCAAAAATACCAATGGTAGCCAGGCAATAAGCAGCTGCATACAGCACGATGCCTTCGCGGCCCCAGTTGTTCATAGAAAACAGGGCAAACATCATGAAGCCAGCCTGTGCAATAGACGAATAGGCCAGCATCCGCTTGACGCTCTGCTGAAACACCGCAGTGATATTGCCAATGAGCAGGGTGAGACTGATGATAATGGCTATCACCCACTGCCACTTGCCGGCAATGATGCCCGAGGCGCCTTCGAACAAGCGGATGAAAGCGATGAAACCTGCTACCTTGACGATGGTGGCCATAAATGAAGTGAATACGGTGGGGGCGCCATCATACACATCGGGTGTCCAGAAGTGGAAGGGGGCGGCACTTACTTTAAAAGCCATGGCCACCAGTATGAGCAGCAACCCTCCTACCAGGTTGTAGCTAATGGGGGCACCCTGCAGGCTGAATTTTTCGAGCAGGAAAGAGCCTGTGCCACCATAGATGAGAGCAATACCCATGAGCATGATACCGGTGCTGAAAGAACCCATGAGGAAGTACTTCAGTGCAGCTTCAATACTCTTGAGATTGCGCTTATCGGCACCGGTAAGGATGTACAGCGGAATAGAAATGATTTCGATACCAAGGAAGAGCATGAGCAAGTTGGTATAGGCGGTGGAAACCCCAATGCCAGCGAAAATGAAAAAGATGAGGGCATAATACTCGGCCACATAGTTGCCGACTTGCTCTATGTCTTTGCCACTCACCAGCAGGTACAGCAGGCCTGCGGCCAGCAATATTTCGTTGATAAGCAACCCAAACCGGGTAGTAGCCAGCATATGAGGCGCCTGAATATTGAATACCGGGCCATGCAGCATTTCCCAGGTGTTGCCAGCCAGCAACAATAGCATGAGTACGGTAGCCAACAGTGTAGCCTGGTGTTTCTGCTTCATCAGCAGGCCGCCAAACATCATGACTACCCCCATTATGCCACCAAAAATTATCAGATTCATACGTGCAGTTTCTTCTTGTGAGTTGATCGTAGAAGGGAAAGATGAATACTATCAGGGCGCTACCGCCAGCGGCATTGTTTTCACCAGCGTACCTCCCAACTCCAGCATCGGTTTGGGATACACGCCGGCGGCCAAAACCAGCACTATAATGATAGCCAGCGCCAGCCACTGTGCCGTTTGCAGATCGGCTACCTGAACCGCTTCGTTGCGCTGTCCGAAAAACACTTTCTGAATCATGCCCAGCGTGTACACGGCAGCCAGTATGATGGCGATGCCAGCCGCTACAGCGTACCACACATTTTGCTGATACAGCCCGCTAAACATGAGGAATTCGCCAATAAAGGCATTGGTAAGCGGCAAGGCAATATTAGCCAGCGCTACCACCACCAGCATAATAGCCAGCCTTGGTGCTTGCTGCGCCAGTCCGCCCAGTTCGCTCATTTTGCTGATGCCGGTTTGGCGCTCAATAATGTCTACTACGATCCATAGTCCGATGATATTGATACCGTGATTGAAGAACTGGATCAGCGCACCCTGATAGGCCATGTCATTTTTTACAAACAATGACGCCGCCATCAGGCCAATGTGTGCAATAGACGAGTAAGCGATCAGGCGCTTGATATTATCCTGCCGGATGGCAATAAGAGAAGCATACAAAATACCAATGATGGCCAGTACGATGATGTAGCCACTCATTTTGTCGCTCATTTGCGGAAAGACCGGCAGCAGCCAGCGCAGCACGGCAAACAGGCCCATTTTTACCATCACGCCGCTTAGCACCATGGTAGTGCCCACCGGTGCTGTTTCGTAAGTATCGGGCTGCCAGGTATGAAACGGAAACACCGGCATTTTGATGGCAAAGGCCACAAAGAAGAACCAGAAGAAAAATGCTTGCTCTTTGGCTGTGAGTGCTGCTTGCTTGAAGCTGGCCCAGCTAAAGCTTTGATCGGGCGTTTTGCTGTACAGGTAAATGATACCGATGAGCATGATAACACTACCAACAAAGGTGTAGATGAAGAATTTGAAAGTAACCGGCACCCGACGTTCGCCACCCCACTTGCTACACAAAAAGTAAACGGGGATGAGTGCCAGCTCCCAAAAGAAGTAGAACAACAACGCATCGCTGGCCAGAAACACGCCCATGAGGCCCGCCATGCTCAGCAGCATCAGGCCAAAGTACTGCGATGCATCGGCATAGCTGTTTTTGAAAATAGCAATGAAAATGATAACAAAGCTAACAGCAGTCAGCAGTGTTGTCACTTTGGCCGGCCCATCGAGCAACAGCGAAAAATGACTATTGAGGCTGCCCAGCCAAATGCGGCTGTAGGAAAGACCTTCGGCTGCAGCAGGCATGGTAAAGCTGTACAGCACCGCGGCCAGGGTAGCCAGGGCTGCCAGCAACGACCACCCTTTTACCAACTGGTCCTGCTTGATGAAGAAAGCCAGCAGGCCTGCAATGAGCGGAATAAGTATAAAAGAAGAGAGGATCATGCTACTATAGAATTAGGTTGGTTCGTTTTCTTCGGATTGATACGACAACTTACAGGCGGGTGTAAAACACCAGCAGAATGAGCCCCACAATACCCAGCACCATCATCAGGATGTAGCTGCCCACATTGCCACTTTGAATAAGGCGCAGCTGGCGGCTGCTGTATTGTACGGCTTTGCCTACGCCATTTACCAGCCGGTCAATACCGCTACGCTCTATCACATTGCTCAACACGGTACCAAGCGCCAGTAGTGGCTTTACAATGATGCCATCATACAACTCATCTACGTACCACTTATTCTGCAGCAGCTTGCCCAGGCCGGTTGCTTCTTCGCTCTCTTTGCCCTTGGCAAACGTGCGAACGGCAAACAGGATCACCAATACGATGAGCGACACACTCACTGCCAGCAGCATCCATTCGGTGCTGTGGCTGGGATGCGCATGCTGCTCCAGGTACTGCTTCGAGTTTTCAAACACCGGCAGCAAAAAGCTTTCTAGTCGATGGCCGTTGTTCATGAACAGTGCAGGTATGCCTACCAAACCACCTACAACACTCAGTACCGCCAATACAACCAACGGAATGGTCATGGCCTTGGGGCTTTCGTGTGGTGTGTGGTGATGAAGGTCGCCACGATGCTCACCGAGGAATGTAAGTGCATACAACCGGAACATGTAGAACGCCGTCATCAGTGCGCCACCCATGCCCAGTACATAATACAATGGGTTGGCAGCGAAGGCGTGAATCAGTATTTCATCTTTGGAGAAGAAACCGCTGAAGGGCGGAATACCAGCAATGGCGATACAGCCAATGAGCATGGTAAGGTGCGTGACCGGCATCCATTTTTTGAGGCCACCGTAATGCAACATGTTTTGCTGATGGTGCATGCCGTGAATAACACTGCCTGCTCCCAGGAACAACAGCGCCTTGAAAAAAGCATGCGTCATCACGTGAAAGACAGCACCGGTAAAAGCACCCACACCCAGACCCAAAAACATATAACCCAACTGGCTGACTGTAGAGTAGGCCAGCACTTTTTTGATATCATTTTGCTTGAGTGCAATGGTAGCGGCCAGCAATGCGGTGGCCAGGCCCACAATGGCGATGATGTGCATACTGGTGGGTGCCAATACATACAGCATGTTGCTGCGGGCAATCAT
>JALOMC010000080.1 GCA_025455665.1 Chitinophagaceae bacterium
ACTGCATGCCAAAGATTTTAAAAGCATCGATGCTTCACTGAGAGGGCTGGTGCGCCAGCATGGCGGCTGGGTAGCAGCCGAGCAACAAACACAAAGTGATGAACGCCTGCAAAATGTGATAGAGATAAAGGTGCCGGTGGCCGCTTTTGACGCACTGCTGGCGGGTATGGCTGCATTGCCGGTACAGGTAGAGGAGCGAAAGGTGGAGTCGGAAGATGTGACCAACGCCATAGTGGACACGAAGGGCAGGGTAGAAGCCAAGAAACTGCTGCGGGCCCGCTACGCCGAGCTGATGCAAAGAGCCCAGAAGATGGACGATGTGCTGCAGGTACAGCAGCAAATAGATGCGATTACTGAAGAGCTGGAATCGGCTGCCTACAACGTACAGCACATGCAGTCTGCGGCCGCCTACAGCAGTATTTTTTGCACCTATTATCAGCCGCTGTCTGTGGTGCCTCCTGTTACCGATCAGCCAGGCTTTTTCACCCGGCTTGGCCACTCATTTGGCAAGGGCGGTGCTGCCGTGCTCGAATTGCTGATCGGCCTGGTATCACTTTGGCCACTATGGCTTGCAGCCGCCCTTGGCTGGTGGGCCTGGCGCAAAGGTCGCACTGCCAAAGCCGCTCACTCAGTTGCTGCCAGCAAAGTGTCCTGACTGGCTGATCAATGCACGATCCATAACAGCATCGGCTTGTCCGATGCTGTTATCACTTTTTTCAAGCGGTCGAGAAAGGCATGCGATACCATGGGGCAGCCCTGGCTATTGCAGATATAGTCGGGGAACACCGGAGCGTCTGGTACACAATCGTAGGCATGCAGCTATAGTCGGGGAACACCGGAGCGTCGGGTACACAATCGTAGGCATGCAGCACTACAAACCGCTCGAACGCTTTGCTGTTGCCGGCCTCCAGGCCATGCAGCTTGAAGGCCGTACCAAAGCGCCCCTTGTAGGCAGCGCCAATGCGATACTTGCCCAGGCTGCTACAGTGGCTATTGGGCACATTGCTGAACGTAGGTTTTTCGGCAAATATTTCAGGGCCGCTACCGTGTGCCACCAGCCCGCTATCGGCCCAGCTGCCATCGGCTACGTTCATCAGCACCATGCGGGGCAGGCCGCTGTGCAGGCCCAGGTGGGCTACCAGTACCTGGCGGGTATTGTAGCCGCGCCGCTGCAACCAGCCTGGCAGGTGTTGGCGCAGGCTGTCGGTTTTTTGGTGTAGCACCACATTAAACAGCAGGGGGGCTTCGGCTAGCGCAGCCGTGCTGCCGGGTACTGGCGTATTGGCACCGCCAAATAGTTGGCACCCGGCCAAAAGCGGCACCAGCAGTAGGGTGTAAAAACGATGCATGTGCGGCAGATGCAAGCAGTGGCTTGTTTCCATAAAGCTAGCGTGGGTGGCAGTACATTTAGCATATGAACGCAAAACCCCGATTGGTAGTACTGACCGGTGCCGGTATTAGTGCCGAAAGCGGATTGAAAACATTTCGCGACAGTGAAGATGGGCTGTGGAATGGATACGACATTGAAGAAGTGGCTACACCGGCAGCCTGGCGCCGCCAGCCGCAGTTGGTGCTGGACTTTTACAACTATCGGCGCCGCGAAGTGCTGAAGGCTGAGCCCAATGAAGCGCACCGCTGCCTGGCGGCCATGGAGGCCGAATATGATGTGCACATCATTACTCAAAATATAGATGACCTGCATGAGCGGGCGGGCAGCAGCCGGGTACTGCACCTGCATGGTGAAATACTGAAGATGCGAAGTGAACGAAACGATGAATTGCTGTACGATATCCGCACCGATATAGCGCTGGGCGACAAAGCAGAAGACGGTGCACAACTGCGGCCGCACATCGTATGGTTTGGCGAAGCGGTGCCCTTGATTGGAGAGGCAGCTGCATTGGCAGCTACCGCCCTGGTGTTTGCCATCATTGGTACATCCTTGCTGGTGTACCCGGCGGCAGGGCTGGTGCAGTATGTGCCACAGGGCTGCCAGGTATGGGTGATAGACAAACAGCTTCCAACCGGCAGCTCTAAGTGGCATGGCATACAAATGCCGGCCAGCCAGGGTGTAGCTCACTGGTGGCAGCGGCTGAAAGACAGCAGGCCTGCCATGGATAGCTGACGCCAGGCGCTAAAGCGGAATGCTGATCTGAATGTGCGTGCCGGTGCCTTCGCCCGGCACCGATTGAATCTCCAGCTGACCATGGATGGCAAATACACGTTCGCGAAGGCCCAATAAGCCATGCTTCAAGCGGGTATCAACCTGTTCGGTATCAAAGCCGATACCATCATCGTCAATGGTGAGAACTACCTGCTGTGTATGGCTTCGCAGGTCTACCTCTACTTTGCCGGCCTGCGCATGCTTGCTGATATTGCTGAGGCACTCCTGAATGGCACGGTAAATGGTGAGTGCTATCGGGGCTGGTAGTTTGTCGTGGTCGGTCAGGTTGGTAGTAAAACGCAGTTGTACAGTACCAGATGGCAGCACATGTTCTATCATCCACTCAATGGCGCTGATGAGGCCCAGCTCTTCCAGCATAGCAGGCTGCAGGGTAGCATGCACCCGGTGAAATGATTTTCCCGTTTCTTCAATATTCTCCAGCAGCCGTTGGAGCCTGCTATTCAGTACTTCATTTTCAGCAGCCTTCAGGTGGCGCTGTATCCAGCTGGCATCTATTTTTATGGCAGCTACCAGCTGCCCCAACTGATCGTGTAGCTGGCTGGCTATTTCTCTTTTTTCTTGCTCACGGGTTTGTTGCAGGTGGTTCGATAGGGCTCGCAATTCATCCGTCAATAGCAATGTTTCCAACTGGGCTTCTTTCAAACGCGTAATGTCGACAGCAGTGCTGGAAATATGAGTAGGCAGCCCGTTCGAATCAAGGTGGGCCGACACCACCTGCCAAACATTCACTGTTTCGCCCAGCTTGTTTTTAAAAGCATTTTCACCTTGCCAAATACCCGTTTGGCTCAGTTGCACGGCTATTTGTTGGGCTATGTTTTTATCGATTTCTGTATGAATATCGCTGATGGAATATTGTGAAATATCTTCATCATAGCGCAGGCCATTGGCTTTTCTGAAAGCACGGTTGGCAAAAATGAACCGGTGGTTCATATCTATGATGGTAACGTAAGTAGTGGTATTGTCAATAATCTCCAGCAATCGCTTTTGGGCTTCTTCCAGATTCTTTCGCTCGGTGATGTTTTCTTTTACCGCCAGGTAGTGCGTGATATCACCCTGATCATTCAGAATGGGCGTTATAGTGGCATTCTCCCAGTATAGTTCTCCGTTCTTTTTTTTGTTGCAAAACTCTCCCTGCCACGATTGCTTTTTCGAAATCACCTCCCACATCTGCTTGTACTCATTTTCAGATGTAATGCCCGACTTCAAGATCCGTGGGTTTTGGCCCAGGGCTTCGGCTTCGGTATAGCCCGTCAGGCGGCAAAAAGCCGGGTTCACGTATTCGATATTCCCATCAATATTGGTAATAACAACCGATGCATTGCTTTGCTCCACTGCCCGGTTTACAATGCGCAGCTGCTCGGCTGTATCGGCCTGCTGCCTGCGGTGCCGGTGAAAGGCCAGCGAGAAAGCTAGATTGGCGGCTGTTTGCTTGAGCAGGCTTAGTTCCTGATCGTTGAACCAGTGAGGCTGATCGGAGTAAAGCGACCAGATGGCTTTCACCCTACCATCTACCTTAATGGGAAGGGCTACAGATGAGCGAAATCCGTGCTCGATGGCCAGGTAGCGCCACGGCGCCATCAATGGGTCGGTCAAGATATCATCGGAGCGAAAGACCATGCCACTGTTGAAGGCGGTTCCGGTAGGGCCTTTTGACAAAGGCGAATCGTCGAGCGGAATGTTCAGCACATTGTTCAGGTAGTCGGTTTGGCCGGCTTTGTATTGCGGTGCAATGGCTGTTTCCTGCTCGTTTGGCATTCCTATCCACGCCAGTTTAAAGCCGCCCACGTTTACGGCTATATCACATGCCTGCTGAAACAGCTGCGCTTCGTTGCTTTCTTGAAGTGCCAGGTCGTTCAGCTTTGTTACCAATTCAAAATGGCGGTAAGTGCCTGTCAGGTTAATAGCCTGCTGCATCTTTTCGGTATGCAGGCGTACATGCAGTAGCAGGCCCGGCGAAGAAGGGATAAGGGTAAACTGAAAAAGGGCATTGGTGTGGGGCTGCTGAAAATTGAACGAATGGCAGCGCTGCTGCAACAAAGCGGCATTAATGTGGTTCTGAAAGCGCTGCCCTGTAAGGGTTTCCAGTACATCAAACAGCTGCTGGCAGCCCGACCAATCGGCGCCGGGCGCCATATGGCGAAGCGCCTGGTTGCAAAACAGGAGGTCGTACCGCTCATTGCAGCTGGCATAGCCATCGGGCAATGTATCAAAGGAAGGGTACAATGCCTCTTCATGTTGCCCACTACCATCGGTAGGCGCTGCACTTAAACAACGGTATATAAAACCACTGACCATGCAATGCATTGTAACTGGATAAGGTGCTTGTTCTCTTCTGGCAGACAACAGATAACTGAAGCTGACCTAATCACGCAAAAAACAGGCCACTTACGGGTTTAGGATTCGATAAGGTTTATTTCTTGCTGCCTAAAGGTATACACTTAGCTGGCCGAAGACAGGGTGTAGTAAAGGTTCGACACCAATATCGAAGCTGGTAAAGGGCGTGAGGAGCGGCAAGCCTGGGTATGGATAACACCAAAAGACAGACGGCCGGAAAATTACGGGCAATCAACCGAACGAAAAATGCTCAAAATGACTAATGGCAGAAAAGCGTGTCGGGATGTTTCTGTTTCCGGAAAGACATACAGAATGCAGCCATTAAAAAAGCCGGCAAGTATTACTTCCTGCCGGCCTTTGGTATTGGGGGGTACCTTATTGTCTTCAGCCTTTCAGCTTTTTCACTATGTCTATGTATGCCTGCATGCTGTCATCGGCGCTTTTGCCCCGCAAATCGGCCCAGGCATTATGCTTGGCTTTGCCCACAAAGTCAAACGGATTGGAAGGGCCATCGGCGGGTGCATCGCCATCGGTGGCTTGTTTGTACAGGCTGTACAGTTGCAATAGAATGTCGTTGGAGGGGCGCTCAGCCAGGGTTTTGCTTTCGGCCACGGCGGCTTCAAACATTGCTTTCAGGTCCATGTTGGTTCGTTTTTTAGGCTTGCAAAGTAAAGGGGGAAATCAGCGGGGCTGTATCAAATCCCAGAGGTTGCCATACAGGTCGGCAAAAACGAGCACTGTACCGTAGGGTTCTTCGCTGGGGGGGCGTACTATCTGCACCTGCGCTGCCTGCAGGTGCTCGTAGTCGGCCCAAAACTGCTGCGTATGCAAGAACAGGAAAACACGGCCGCCCGTTTGGTTGCCAATGCAGGCTTGCTGCTGTTCGGTGGCGGCTTTGGCCAGCAGCAGGCGGGCACCGGCTCCACCGGGCGGTGCCATTACCACCCAGCGTTTGGTGGGGCTCAGCACCGTGTCTTCCAGTAGTTCAAAATTTAATACCCGCTGGTACCAGCTGATGGCTTCATCATAATCGGCTACCAGTAGCGATAGCATGACCAGTTGTTTTGACATGGCGCCAAGATAAAGCAGCCGCTGACAGGATGGGGCTTCAGCAGTTTCAATCTTGTTGGTGCAACACAGCAGCTTCTACACCACGCAGTTCTGCCAGGCCTCGCAGGCGCCCAATGGCGCTGTAGCCGGGGTAGGTGGTTTTATGCAGGTCGTCCAGCATTTGGTGCCCATGGTCGGGGCGCATGGGCAGGTGTACCCGGCGCTGCTGCATCACGGCCGATAGGGCACTTATCACCGCTACCATGTCTACATCGCCATCCAGGTGGTCGGCCTCTACAAAGTTTCCTTCAGCATCGCGACTGGTGCTGCGCAGGTGTACAAAGTGAATGCGATCGGCAAACCGCTCAATCATAGGCACCAGTGCATTGTCGGGGCGCACGCCCAGGCTGCCGGTACAAAAGCAAAGTCCATTAGCAGGGCTGGGCACAGCGTTTAAAAAAGTAGCCAGCTGCGCTTCGGTACTTACTATACGGGGCAGGCCCAGTAGTGGATAGGGAGGATCGTCGGGGTGGATGGCCAACCGGCTGCCTACTGCTTCGGCCACCGGCACTACCTGCTGCAAAAAATAGATGAGGTGTTGCTGCAGGCGCTGCTCATCAATGTGTTGGTATTGCTGCAGGGCGGCCAGCACTTCGGCGGGTGTAAATGGTACATCGCTGCCGGGCAGGCCCAGCAGGCAGTTGCTGAAAACCTGCTCCCGCTTATCGGCAGGCATACTATCGTAGTAGGCCCGGGCTTCGGCCAGTTCTGTTTCGCTATAGTCCCTTTCTGCACCTGGCCGCTGCAGCAGGTGCAGGTCAAAGGCCATGAAAGCTTTTCGCTCAAAGCGCAGCGCCCGGCTTCTGTCGGGCATTTCGTACGCTACATCGGTACGCAGCCAGTCCAGAATGGGCATGAAATTGTAAGTGATCACGTGCACACCGCAGGCCGCCAGATGACGGATGCTTTGCTGGTAATTGGCAATGTGTTCGAGGTAGTTTCCCGTCTGGCGCTTGATGTCTTCGCTTACCGGCAGGCTTTCTACCACGTGCCAGTGCAAACCGGCGGCTTCACACATTGTCTGCCGTTTTTTTATTTCTTCTATGGTCCACACTTCGCCCACGGGTATGTGGTGCAGCGCCGTTACCACGCCGGTGCAGCCGGCCTGGCGCAGGTGCCACAGGTCTACCGGGTCGTTGGGTCCGTACCAGCGCATCGATTGTTCAAAGCGGTATTTCATGCAAATCGTTCTCTGCTTGTTTGTTGAAAAGAAATAGGCAGCAGGCAGCAATCAGGTGCCGGGCACTGTTTGCTGCAGGCATGTCAGCCAGCGCTGGTAGGCTTCTTCGTAGCGCTGCTGGCCGTCGGGGGCTACAATGCCTTGCAGTTCCAGCCCCTTGCCCAGGTCGGTTGGCTGCAATGCGGCGGCGCCAATGCCAGCGCCAAGGGCGGCACCGGTGGCACCATCGGTTTTGTACAGTTCTACCGGCGTGTTGGTGCAGTTTACAAACGCATCGGTAAACACCTGGCTCTGAAACATATTGGCCTTGCCGGCCCGTATCATTTGCGGCTGCATGCCCATGCTCCGCATGATATCGAAGCCGTAGCGGAAGGCAAAAGCAATGCCCTCTTGTGTAGCCCGTAGCAGGTGGGCGGCACCATGGCGGTTCAGGTCCAGCCGGGCCAGCTGCGCACCCGGCAGCGCATTGTTCAGCATGCGTTCGGCGCCATTGCCAAAGGGTAGTACAGTTACGCCTTCGCTGCCGGCGGGTATGCTGGCTACCATTTCATCTATAGCGGCATAGCTCCATTGTGGTGCCAGCCACTGGCGGGCCATTTTGTTCATAATGCCGCAGCCATTAATGCATAGCAGCAGGCCAATGCGAGGGGCTGTGGCCGTATGGTTCACGTGGGCAAAGCAATTGAGCCTCGACTGCATATCGGGCTGTACCTGGCTGGCCACGCCGTATATAACGCCGCTGGTGCCGGCCGTAGTAGCCACTTCGCCCGGCTGCATCACATTCAGCGATAGCGCATTGTTTGGCTGATCGCCGGCTTTGTAGGTGACGGGGGTGCCCGCTGTCAGCCCCAGCTCGGCAGCTACCGATGGCAGCAGGCCACCATGCCGGCTGAATGCCGGCTGCACGGCTGGTATCAGGCTGGCATCAAAGCCAAAATAATTCATCACCTCAGTAGCTACCTGGTGCTGGCTGAAGTCCCACAAAATACCTTCGGAAAGGGCGGCAGGGCTGGTGGTAAGCTCGCCGGTAAACTGATAGCCGATAAAATCACCCGGCAGCATCAGTTTGTCAATCCGGGCATACAGATCAGGTTCGTGTTCTTTTACCCAGGCCAATTTGGCCGCAGTAAAATTACCCGGCGAGTTGAGCAGGGTTCGCAGGCTATGTGCCTGGCCAATGGCCGAAAAAGCAGCCTGCCCGTACGGAACGGCACGGCTATCGCACCAGATAATGCTGTGTCGCAGTGGCTGGCCTGCTTTGTCCATCACCACCAGCCCGTGCATTTGGTAGGCTATGCCTATAGCGCCAATATCGGCCGGGCGGTAGGCTCCGCTGGCGTGGGCTTTCAAAATGCATTGTTTGATATCGTGCCACCACTGGCCCGGGTCTTGCTCGGCCCAGCCTGTTTGCAGGCTTACTATCGGAGCCTCGGTATCAGGATACTGCGCAGTGGCCAGCACCTGCTGTGTGTGGGCATCTACCACACTTACTTTGATGGCAGAAGTGCCCAGGTCTATTCCCAGCAATAACATGCGTCGATCATTTGATGGAATGCTGCAAATTAAGCTGCACCGCCAGCGGCCAGGCAGCTAAATGTGCAATCGATTTCGGGGGGATGAATGTAAAAAAACAACCGGGGTATTGGCCCCGGTTGTTTGCATTGTTTTTTTAAATGGCCCGGTTAATCAGTAGCTCGTACAGCTCTTGCTGCCCGCTGGTTACGGCCGGCTCGCCCGATACGGCTGCCAGGTTGCGCAAGTCTTCCAGGCTCAGGTGGCCGGCTTCAAAGGCGGCGCCGTGGCCACTGTCGAAGCTGGCATATCTGCCGGCCCGCATGGTTTTGTAGGCCGTTTGGCTCAGTACTTTTTCTGCGGCCAGCAGGGCCCGGGCAAAGGCGTCCATGCCACCAATGTGGGCATAAAACAAATCTTGCGGATCGGTAGAGTTGCGTCGGATTTTCGCATCAAAGTTGATGCCGCCGCCTGCAAATCCGCCAGCTTCCAGTATTACCAGCATCGCTTCCGTCAGCTCATTCAGGTTGTTCGGAAACTGATCAGTATCCCAACCATTCTGATAGTCGCCACGGTTGGCATCTATGCTGCCCAGCATGCCGGCATCGGCGGCTACCTGCAGTTCGTGCTGAAAAGTGTGGCCGGCTAGGGTAGCATGGTTTACTTCTATGTTCAGTTTAAAATCGGCATCAAGACCGTACTGGCGTAAAAAGCCAATCACGGTTTCGCTGTCGTAGTCGTATTGGTGCTTGCTGGGTTCGCAAGGCTTGGGCTCTATAAAAAAGGTGCCCGTAAATCCCTGGCGGCGGGCATAATCTTTGGCCATGTGCAGAAAACGGGCCATGTGTTCTTTTTCCCGCTTCATATTGGTGTTCAGCAGGCTCATGTAGCCTTCTCGGCCACCCCAAAACACATAGTTTTCGCCCCCCAGTGCTATGGTCGCGTCTAGTGCTGCTTTTACTTGTGCGCCGGCCTTGGTAACCACCGAAAAGTCGGGGTTGGTGGCAGCGCCATTCATGTATTGGCGGTGGCTAAACAGGTTGGCTGTGCCCCATAGCAGTTTAATGCCGGTAGCAGCTTGCTTTTCGGCAGCATACGCTACCATGGCTTGCAGGCGCCGCTCGTTTTCGTTCACATCATCTGTGTA
>JALOMC010000426.1 GCA_025455665.1 Chitinophagaceae bacterium
TCGGTATTCACGGCTTCGCCCGCCACTGTTTCTGCGTTATTGTCAGTCATTTCTTCAGTTTTATGCAATTCTTGCTGTTCCATAGCCCAAAAAGGTTTGCAAATGTAGAGTGGGCAAGAATGCTGCCAGTGCCTGTGCGGTGCAAAAATGGCAGACAGGCAGGGCTCAACGCTTCCACGCCAGCCGCTGGCCGTTGCCTACTTTTGCCAAAATTTTTTGCTGTTGCAGGTACCTGTTCTCCTTATTACGCCGCCGTTTACCCAGCTCAATACGCCCTATCCGGCCACGGCCTATCTCAAGGGCTTTTTGAACACCCGGGGCACTAGCAGCCGGCAGGCCGATTTAGGTATTGAAGTGACGCTGCGCTTGTTTTGCCGGGCCGGGCTGGAACAGGTGTTTGCCAAAGCCGCCAGCCGCGAAGCTGATTTTTCTGACAACAGCCGCCGCATTTGGGCGCTGCGGCAGCAGTACCTGCAAACCATCGACACGGCCGTGGCTTATCTGCAGGGCAAGCAGCCCACACTGGCGCAGCGCATAGCCCGCCGGGGCTACCTGCCCGAAGCAGGTCGGTTTGCGCAGCTCGACGATCTGCATTTTTCGTTTGGCAACATGGGTTTTCAGGACCAGGCCAAGCATGTGGCCACCATGTACCTGGAGGATCTGGGTGATTTTTTGAAAGAAAACATCGACCCGCATTTTGGCTTTAGCCGCTATGCCGAACGGCTGGGCCGCAGTGCCAACCGCTTTGATGAACTGTACGATGCCCTGCAACAGCCACTGAGCTGGATAGATGAGCTGACCCTGGAGCAGCTGGAGGCACACCTGCAAGCAGCCCAGCCGCAGCTGGTGGCGCTATCAGTACCGTTTCCCGGCAATTTATTCAGCAGCCTGCGCATTGGCCAGTACATCAGGCAGCGCCACCCTCACATCAAAGTGGCCATGGGTGGCGGCTTTGCCAATACCGAGCTGCGCAGCCTGAGCGATCCGCGGGTGTTTGAGTATTACGACTTTGTAACGCTGGACGACGGCGAACGCCCCATGGAGCAACTGCTGCTACACCTGCAGGGAAAGGTGGATACCGGCGAGCTGAAACGCACTTTTTTGCTGGTCGATGATGTGGTGACTTATTGCCACAACAAAACCGAAGGCTTGTGGATGAGCGAATACATCAACGCCATAGAAATAGCCAACCCCATGCACAGCCTGTGGAGCGATGGCCGCTGGAACAAGCTGACCATGGCGCATGGCTGCTACTGGGGCAAATGCACGTTTTGTGATATCAGCCTGGACTACATCAAACTGTATGAGCCGGTGGCCGCCTCGCTTCTGGCCGATCGCATGGAGCAGCTGATGGCCCAAACCGGCAACAACGGCTTTCACTTTGTAGACGAGGCAGCGCCGCCCAGCCTGATGAAAGCACTGGCGCTGGAAATATTGGCCCGCGGCCTGAACGTGGCCTGGTGGACCAACGTACGGTTTGAAAAAGCATTTACCAAAGACCTGTGCCAGCTGCTGAAGGCGGCCGGCTGTATAGCCGTGAGCGGCGGTCTGGAAGTAGCCAGCGATCGCTTGCTGCAGCTCATCAACAAAGGCATAACCGTAGCGCAGGTAGCCCGGGTAAACAAGCATTTCACCGATGCCGGCATTATGGTACACGCTTACCTCATGTACGGCTTTCCTACCCAAACTGCCCAGGAAACGATCGATTCGCTGGAAATGGTGAGGCAGCTTTTTGAGGCGGGCATTTTACAATCGGCGTACTGGCACCAGTTTGCTATGACGGCACACAGCCCCGTGGGCCTGGCCCCGGAAAAGTTTGGCGTAAAAGCCGTGATCCCATTCAAGCCCAGCTTTGCTGACAACGATGTGGTGCATGAGGACCCCACGGGCACCGAGCATGAATTATTCAGCGACGGGCTGAAAAAAAGCCTGCACAACTACATGCATGGCGTAGGCTTTGACCTGCCGCTGCAAAAGTGGTTTGAGCACAAAGTACCCCGCACCACGGTAGCTCCTACTTACATACGCCAACAGTTGGAAACAGCCGAGCCACAGCCACAACGCCTGAACAACAAAGTGCTGTACCGGGGGCCTTTGCCCCGATTAGAGTTTTTTGTAAAAACGAAAAAAGGCAACAGCTGGCCCATGGCTTCGCTGCAGTTTGATACGCCGCAGCAACGCATAAGTGTGAGCACAAGTGATGTACAGGGCCAATGGCTGCACCAACTACTCCAGCGGATACAATGGCCCCATGGACAGCCACTAACGCTGGCGCAGGTAAAAGCCGATTATGAGGCCGCGGGGCTGGAACACTTCGAACTGTTTTGGGACAATAAGCCCATCAACACTTTGTACAAAGCAGGGCTGTGGGTACTGTAGCAACTGCGTATCAGTAGCTATTATTGGTCAGGTTGTTTGCCATGCGTTCTAGCTATTATTGTAGCAGCAACAAACTTTCCTTGACATGGCGGCGATACATCAACAGCACATCAGCGAGGCGCTGACAAACCTTGCCAGCAGCACCAGCGGACTCAGCAGCACACAGGCAGCCGAGCGGTTGGCACAGTTTGGGGCCAACGAATTGGCACAGGGTAAAAAAGTATCGCCACTGGCTATCCTGCTGCATCAGTTTGCCGATTTCATGATCATTGTGCTGCTGGTGGCAGCCGTCATTTCGGGCGTGGCCGGCGATATGACCGATGCCATCATTATTCTCATCATTGTACTGCTGAATGCACTGCTGGGCTTTGTGCAGGAATACCGCGCCGAAAAAGCCATGGATGCCCTGAAGAAAATGGCGGTGCTGCAAGCACAGGTGCTACGCGACGGACAGGTACAAAGCATAGCAGGTACCGAGCTGGTACCTGGCGATATTGTGCTGCTGGAAGCCGGTAATGCCGTGCCTGCCGACCTGCGGCTGCTGGAAGCCCACAGCCTGCGCATTGATGAATCGGCCCTGACCGGCGAATCAGTTGCGGTAGATAAAAACACTGATGCCATTGCCGGCGACGATGTGCCCCTGGGCGACCGGCTGAACATGGCTTACAAAGCCACCCTCATCACCAACGGGCGTGGCAAGGGCGTGGTAGCTGCCACCGGCATGCAAACAGAAATAGGACGGATTGCCAAGCTACTGCAGGAAGACGAAGGCGATACGCCATTGAAAAAACGCATGGCAGCTTTTGGCAAGCGTTTGTCGTACATCATTTTGGGCATTTGCGTACTGCTGTTTGGCGTCCGAGGCACTGCCCGCCCTCATTACCATTGCACTGGCCCGCGGCGCTGCCCGGTTGGTCAAACAGCATGCCCTCATCAGAAAACTACCAGCGGTAGAAACGCTGGGCTCGGTCTCCTTCATCTGCACCGACAAAACCGGCACCCTTACACTCAACCGCATGACGGTGCAGGAAACACATGCTTTGCAGGCAGCCATGCTGCATCAAGTACCGGCCCTGCCACTGTGCATGGCATTGAACCACGATGTGAAAGGCGCAGCGCCCAACCAACTAACCGGCGACCCCACCGAAACTGCATTGGTAGCCCACGTGCTGCAACAATACAGCGAGGCTGGCAGCTGGCCACAGCAATATGAACGGGTAGCCGAGTTGCCATTCGACAGCGATCGCAAATGCAT
>JALOMC010000427.1 GCA_025455665.1 Chitinophagaceae bacterium
TACAGCTTGTGGCCTTTAAATGCCAGGCTGCGGGTAAGGTGCCAGCCGCCGTACTTGTAGCTCAGGCCATAATCGGGAAAACTGGCAATGACCTGGCCCGGGCTGACCGCTATGGTTTGGCCCGGGCTGAAACGATAGCGAGTCAACTTGCCTGTTTCGGCTACGTACAGCCACCATTGTTTGCCGGCATCCTGGTAAAATGCCACCTGGTTGGGATTGTGCAGGTTTTGCAGCAGGGGAGTGATGCGTTCAAACCGGCGGGTCGTTTGATTGAAGCTGTCGAGTACCAGCACCCTTCCTTTTCGGTTGTCGCTGCGGTCGTACATGTCGGTTACTACTACCCGCCCATCGGGGGCCTGGGCAAAAAAGCGGGGCCGCTTCAGGCCTTCGGCAGCTACACTAATGCGGTAGCCCTGCCAGGTGCGCAGGTTGAAGCGCATGCCATTGGCTAGCTGTATAGCATGAGTGGCATAGCTGCGTGGTTGGCCCACCGCTGCAGCTGCCAATGCTACAAAAATGGCAAGTAATAGCCAGGGCTGCGGGTGGGCTCGGTGTTTCATGCGGGTGCAAAATACGAAGCAACTGTAGCTATGAAGGGGCAGGTTGCGTAGGCGCTGGGCGGGGCGTGTACAACTGTATGCATGTATTTGGCATCGGGCCGGGCATCATGGGTTTGTTTCTTTGGTGTAGTGCTGCCCAATGGTGAATTTCGCGGAGGGGTTAGCCGGATGGCTGATCATAAGGCCATGAGCATACCAAGCATGAAATACATCCTGATACCGCTGCTGACGCTTGCTGTTTTTAGCAGCCAGGCTCAGACGAGCAAAAAGATGAAGCCAGAGCCGGCGGCGTCCGATTATTTTCCGCCCTATGGCCACTGGCAGGCGCAGGCACCCGCCGCTTTGGGGGTAAATGAGCGCCAACTACAAGCAGCGGTGAACTACGCCATAGCTGCCGAAGTAAAGAACCCGCGAAGCATGGAGGAGAATCACTATCGCACCTTTGGCAAAGAGCCATTTGGCGAAGGCGTTGGCCCCTTTGCCGACCGTGGTGCACCTACCGGGCTCATCATTTACAAAGGCTATGTGCTGGCGCAATGGGGCGAGCCGCAGCGCTGCGATATGACCCACAGCGTGACCAAAAGCTTTTTGGCTGCCACCGTAGGGCTGGCACTTGATCGGGGCCTCATCCGATCGGTCATGGATACGGTGGCCGCCTATGTGCCACCCATTGAGCTGTTTACGCACGGCGAGGTGCGCCGCCCGGCCGAGGAGTTTGGCCAGCCCATGCTGCTGTATCCGTTTGCATCGGGCCACAACCAAACCATTACCTGGAATGATATGCTGCGCCAGACCAGCGACTGGGAAGGTACCCTGTGGGGCAAGCCCGACTGGGCCGACCGCCCCGATGCAGATGCCGCCAAGTGGCTGAACCGTGCCCGCAATAAACCCGGCACCACGTATGAGTACAACGATGTACGGGTGAATGCGCTGGCGCTGGCAGCTACCATGGTGTGGCGAAGGCCGCTGCCGCAAGTGCTGAAAGAAAACGTGATGGACAAAATAGGTGCCAGCAACACCTGGCGCTGGACCGGCTACCGCAACGCCTGGATAGTACTGGACGGGCAGCCTGTGCAAAGTGTGAGCGGCGGGGGCCATTGGGGCGGCGGCATGTTTATAAATGCCTGGGATATGGCCCGCTTTGGCCTGCTGACCATGCACCGCGGCATGTGGAGTGGGCAGCGCCTGCTCAGCGATTCGTTTTTTACCATGGCTACTACGCCCACAGCAGCCAAGCCCGATTACGGCTTTATGAACTTTTTCCTGAACACCGACCGTAAATTTTTGCCCGATGCGCCGGCCACGGCCTATTGCCACATTGGCAACGGCACCAATATGGTGTATGTGGATGCCGAGCATGAATTGGTGGTGGTGGCCCGCTGGATAGAAAGCAAGGCCATGAACGACCTGATGAAGCAAATACTGGCTGCCCTGCCAGCCAAATAGCAAACGAACCATGAGCATGCTACACGATACCAGCCTGGCCGAATGGCTGCTTTGGCGCCAGGCACAGTTTTACCCCATTGTTCCATTTGATGCCGCTACCGATCATTTGTGCTGGCTCGACTTTACGGCTGCCAACACGGAACTAACCGATGAAATGCTGGCGGACACCGAACTGTTTGGCCAGTGGGTAACGGCGCAACTGGCCCGCACCGGGGCCCGCTATGGCTACGGTCGGGCGATTATGGCGCTACCATTATCCTGAGCCACCAGCTGGATGGGCGCCAGCTGTACACCCTGTATGGCCACCTGAGCCTGGCCGACCTGCAGCGCTGTAAAGAAGGCGACTACCTGGTAGCCGGTCAGGTGGTGGGCCACCTGGGCCAGCCCCACGAAAACGGCAACTGGCCACCGCACCTGCATTTTCAGGTAATAGAAGACCTGGGCCTGTACGAAGGCGACTACCCCGGCGTATGCCGCTACAGCGAACGCGAACGTTGGCTGGCCAATAGCCCCGACCCCGATGTGGTGCTGCAGCTGGGCCGCTTTTGCCGGTAGCGGCAGGCTTTGGCAGCAATGGCTCAAAGCATTAGGTTTGCAGCAAATTTTGAAAAACTGAGTCGCACATGGCACAAGAGACTTCGCATACTTCGCCCGGATTTGGCAGAAACACGAATGGTTTGGGCATTGTCATCATTGCAGTGGTGCTGGTAGTATTTGCCCTGGTGGGTTGGAACTTTTGGAACAAAGCCACCGCCGAGCAAAACTGGTACCGCTTTGAGAATACAAACAGTGGTCACGCCGGGCATGGTGCCGGCCACGGTGCGGGCCATGAAGCCGCTGCGCCTGCCGCCACCGCCGATACTACCAAGCCTGCCGCCAGCCTGCCGGCAGCTGATACCAGTGCTGCCAAGCCTGCACACGACAGCACAGGTGGTGCCCATTAATTGCCTGCTGTGGGCCTCGTAGCCTTGTTAAATACATTTTAAAAAAACCGGCCTGCTACCTGTAGCAAGCCGGTTTTTTTATGACCAAAGCAGCCTATAATACCCGATTACCGCTTTGATATCCGGTTGTAAAAGCCGCCAAAATTGGCCAGCCGTACGCCGTCTTCTTTGTAAAACTCGCCAGGAAAGCCCAGGTCGATGCGGCTGACGGCCTCAAGACGCTGCAGCGCTTCGGCCGGTAGCTGCAGGCCTACAGCACCCAGGTTGTCTTGCATTTGGCTCAGTTTGGTAGCACCCACAATAGGAATGCTGCTAAAGCCTTGCTGCATGGTCCAGGCCAAGGCTATCTGGCCGGGCGTTGCACCCAGCTCGTCGGCAATGGCCATCACTTCCTGGGTAATGCGGACCGCCTCCTCGTTGAGGCGCTTGCTACCTTCTTTGATGCGGCCCGGATCATTGCGCAGGTATTTGCCCGTGAGGGCGCCACCCGCCAGCGGGGCCCATGGGGTAAGCGTAAGGCCAAAATGCTGCGCCATGGGTATCAGGTCGCGTTCGGGGGTGCGTTGCAGCAGGCTGTACTCTACCTGCAGGGCTACAAACTGGCTCCAGCCCATCAGCTCGGCCATGGTTTGGCCCTTGGCCACCATCCATGCCGGCGTATCACTGATGGCGATGTAGGTGACCTTGCCCTGCCGTACCAGATCATCGAGGCCGCGAAACACTTCATCGATGGGCGTCAGCCAATCCCAAATGTGCAGGTACAGTACGTCAATGAAATCGGTTTTCAAACGGCGCAGGCTTTGCTCCACGCTGCGCAT
>JALOMC010000081.1 GCA_025455665.1 Chitinophagaceae bacterium
ATTGAGGAAAGCGAGTATCAGCAACAAAAGATAACAAGAGCACAGTACGTAATGGTAGGCCAGCTATGTGTAGCCAAAGGTTGGCGGGGCCATGGGCTGGTAGCCGCCATGTACCAATATTTCAGGCAGCAGTATGCACAGCAGTTCCTCTATTGTTGTACCGATGTATCGGTGCAAAACGAACGATCGCTGAAAGCACATCATCGTTGTGGCTTTCAAGACATTAATACCCTGCAGTATGGCGGCGAAGCCTGGCGCATTGTGCTGTGGCCATGGCGAGGAGCTGCTAAATAACAGCATTACTGCAACAAAGCGGTAGCACTGCTATCGGCCAAGGCGGGCAGCGTAAGCGCCGCCGGCAGCGGCAGGGCCCCACCAAGGCTGGCATTTAAAATGGCCGAGCGTTGGGCATAGTATTCATCGGGGTGGTAAATGAAATACACCGATCCGCCTTTGATAGCATTGATGATAAACTTGCTTTGCGACATGGGCACTGCCGGGCAGCCCAGGCTATTGGTGAGCACTGCATGCTGCCGAATGGTCTGATCGGTAATATACTTGCTGCCATGCACCACAATGGCCCGGTTGGTCACCATATCATTGATGCCGGGCTCCATCCCCCTGAAGCGCAGCGAAAGGCCATTGCTACCGATATAGGTATCGGCCGTCAGCAAAAATCCCAAAACGCTCTTGTTGCTATTGTTCACATTGCTGAACGAGGTGGCCATATCGGCACCGCTGTTTTTGCCGTGCATCACCACGGTTTGCATCAGCACTTTTTCCTGCTGCAGGTCCAGTATGTACAGGCGCTTGTTTTTGCTGCTCTGGCTAAAGTCGGCTATGCTGAGCAGGTTGGGCTGGCGCACCAGGCCACGGCCCAGCAGCAGCAGGTAGCCTTTGTAGGCCTGCAAAAACACGTCTTTCTCCAGCCCGCGTTGCTGCAGCCCCATTTGCTGGTACAGCCGGTTGGCCAGCACCACGTACGATACAGGCATTTTATACTGCTTTGCTTCCTTATCCAGTGCCGATTCGTTCCCTGTTCCTCCGGCAGCCCAGCCAGCCGCCATGGTTCCAGCCAAAAACAGGGTACAGATGAATTGCTTCATTGTACTATCCCTTTCCCATTGTTGCTTAAAAAAAGATCCGAACACAGCAGCCGGTACAATAACCGTGCCATCAGTGTTGCAACATTTAACGAAATGGCTGGAAAAAAATTGCGGCGGGCAAAGGGGCCGGGACGGATTAAGAGCGGGATTCGGCCTGGGCAATGGCCTTATCGGCCAGCAGGTTCAGGCGGGCAAAGCCCTCGGTCAGTTCCTTGTCCAGCAGCTGCCCGTGCACATCGCGGGCATTTTGCGTAGCAAACCAGATCAGCGCCATCGATACATAGTCCTGCATTTCCTGGCCCGCAAACTGCTGCTTCAGTTCCTGCACTTTTTCCTGAATCAGGCGGGCAGTTTTGCGCACCATTTCCTCGTGCTGGGCCTCTACCTTGATGCGGTAGCTGCGGTCGCCCACTTGTATGCTGATAGGAATCAAGTCGCTCACAGGTTGCAGTATTTTGTTACGATTGAGTATTGAGGTAAGCTATCACTTTGTCTATGTCTCGCAGGTATTGGTTGATGCGCTTTTCAAAAGCCTTGCGGGATGCATCGTCCATGCTACCGGCGGTAGTTTGCAGCACCACTACCTGCTCTTTCAGGCCCTGTATTTCTTGTTGGCTTTGGCGGGCCAGTTCCCGCTGCTCTTCCAGCTGCTGGCGCAGCTTGTCGTTTTCACGCAGCAGCTGCTCCTGCAGGCGGCTCCAGTGTTGCAGCTTGCCGGCCAGTTGTTGTATCAGCGCTGTTGTATCCTGTTGCATAGCCCTTTGGGGTAAATGAAAGGTAATGAGTGGAAGGTAAGCAATACCAGACCGCCTGCACCGGCCAGCTCGCCATTGCCCATTTTTACTTCCTGATTTCGGCGTTCAGCTTTTTCTCAAATGCCTGCACCAGCTTCTGCATCATGCTGTCGATTTCCTTGTCGGTCATGGTCTTTTCACTATCCTGAAATACAAAGTTCATCGCCAACGATTTTTTGCCGGCACCCAGTTTGTCGCTTTCAAACACATCAAACAGGCGCATGCTTTGCAGGCGGCTCATTTTCAGCTGTGCCACGGCTTCTTCCACTTCGCTGTAGGGCACCTGCTTATCCAGCACTATGGCCAGGTCGCGTTCTACCGCCGGAAAGCGGGTGAGCTCGGCATACTTTACACGGTTGGCCAGTGCCTGTTGCTGCACGGCATCCCAATGCAGATCGGCCGCCCATACCGCCTGCCGAATATCGAAGGGCCGCAGGCGCCCGGCGCTGACGGCCCCCAGCGTACCCAGCACCTGCCGGCCAGCCAGCACCTGCAAGCCATGCAGGTCAGCGCTATTAAATGGTTCGAAGCGCAGTGGCGTCAGCCCAAGGGCTTGCAGCAGGTTTTGAACGGTTGCTTTCAGGTAGTACAGGTCGGTAGCCTGTGCACGCTGGCGCCAGTGGGCGGCATGCAGCTGGCCGGTAGCCAGCAGCAGCAGGCGGCGGCTTTCGGTATACTGCCCTACCCCCTGGCTATGGTAGGTTTTACCAAACTCAAAAAAGCGCAGATCGGTCTGCCGGCGATTCAGATTGTTCAGTACCGATTCGAGGCCTGTTTCCAGCATCGAAGGGCGCATGATATCCAGGTCGGCACTCAGGTTGTTCAGCATCCGCACACTACCGGCCAGTACTTCTTCGCTGTAGTACTTGCTGTTGGTAATGCTGTTGGTGAGTATCTCGTGGTAACCCAGGCCTACCAGGTAGGATGCAGCCTTTTCCCGCAGGGCTTCGGCAGGGCCATGCTCGTCGGCCGATGGCGCCATGAAGATGCCATCGGGTATCTCCACATTGTCGTAGCCATCTATGCGCATGATTTCTTCTACCACATCGGCCGGCAGCGAAATATCGGGCTTGCTGTATGGCACGGCAAACCACATATCATCCAGTCCTTCTTTGATAAACTCAAAGCCCAGGCTTTCCAAAATGCGCTTTACCGAATCGGGGTGGTAGTTTTTGCCACTCAGCTTTTTCAGGTAATGATATTTCAGGGCTACCTGCTTCCGCTCTTGCGGCTGCGGGTACACATCTACCACCTCGCTGGCCAGTTCGCCGCCACCCGTTTCTATTATCAGCGCCGCTGCCCGCTTCAGCACGTTCACGGTCTGGCTGATGTCTACCCCTTTTTCGAACCGCGTAGCCGCATCGGTACGCAGCCCGTGCCTGAATGAGCTGCGGCGAATGCTGACCGGCTGAAACCAGGCGCTTTCTAAAAAGATGTTGGTAGTGCCGGCGCTTACACCGCTGTGCAAACCGCCAAATACACCGCCAATGCACATCGGCTCGCTATCACCGTTGCAAATCATCAGGTCTTCGGCGTACAACTTGCGCTCCTTTTCATCCAGGCTTACAAAAGGCGTTCCTTCGGGCAGGTTTTTTACCAGTACCTGGCGGCCTTTTATCTGGTCGGCATCAAAGGCATGCAGGGGCTGCCCGGTTTCGTGCAGTATAAAGTTGGTGACGTCCACCACGTTATTTATGGGGCGCAGGCCAATGGCTTTCAGTTTCTCTTTCAGCCAGTCGGGGCTTTCTGTCACCTGCACGCCGGCTATGCTTACGCCGCTGTAGCGCTGGCAGGCCTGTTCGTTCTCAATTTTTATGCTGATGGGCAGGCTGCTTTGCTCCGGCGCTTTGTAGCTTACCTGCCGCAGCGGATTTTTTACCTGAATGGGCCGCTTGTGGTGGTGGCTCAGGTAGGCGCACACATCGCGGACTACCCCCAGGTGGCTCATGGCATCCATGCGGTTGGGCGTCAGGCCTATTTCAAAAATGGTATCGGTGTATACCTGAAAATAATCGGCCGCGGGTGTACCCGGCACCGCACTGCTATCCAGTACCATAATGCCGGCATGGTGATCGCTCAGGCCTATTTCATCTTCGGCGCAAATCATGCCATGGCTTTCTACGCCGCGTATTTTGGCCTTTTTCATGGTCATGGGCTCGCCGCCCAGTGGGTAGATGGTGGTACCCACGGTGGCCACCACTACTTTTTGGCCGGCCGCTACATTGGGGGCGCCGCATACTATTTGCAGCGGTTCGCCGGCACCTATGCTCACGGTGGTCAGCGATAGTTTATCCGCATCGGGGTGCTTACTGCAGCTGAGCACCTCGCCTATCACCAGGCCCTGCAGGCCACCTTTCAAGCTCTCGTACGGCTCCACGCTCTCTACCTCCAGGCCGATGGCGGTGAGTATACGGGCCATCTTATCGGGGTCGATCCACTCGGGCGGCAGGGTACTGCCAATGGGCAAATAGTCGCACAGCCATTTATAAGAAATAGTCATATCGATTGCAAACTTGGGTCGCAAAGATACAGGCTACAGCCGCTGTATACGGTCGGCGAGAAGCCGGGGAAAAATGGGCCCGTCAAACGGGCCAACGGTCGGGCGCTGATAGCAAAAAAAACAGGGCAAAAAAGCGGCTGGCATGGTCTTTTTTTACGCACAGGGTGTCGTGGATTTTTTTGTGAAAAAACCCTGCCCGGGTGCGTGGAACGGCCAAAAACTGTGGATGAAGCCGTGTGAAGGGTGCAAAACAGGTCATTTGCTGTTTACAAGCGGTGCATTAAATAAATGCGTCGCAGCGTCTTTCGACTGGTTTTTTTGCCCCTACCTTCGACCTCCGCCCGTCGGAAAATCCACTTTTTAAATGCACCAGAAGCCACGGCTTTTGGCCCACTATCGGGGTGAATTTTGGTCATTCATTATTCGCCCCATACAGGCTTTTGCTGTGTTTGAAAAAGTGGCCGGCGGCCCCCATTTTTGCGACCCCCTGTTTAGATAGTAACATGCCATGGACCTGACCAACGTAGCCAAAGACAAGAAGCGAAGGATGAAAGGCAGCCCTGACCTTACCGGCAATACCAACCTGCTGTTTGGCAAAAAGCCACCACAGGCATTGGAGCTGGAAGAAGCCGTGCTGGGCGCCATCATGCTGGAAAAAGGTGCTTTTGACGTAGCCAGCGAACTGCTGACCCCTCAAGTTTTTTACGATAACAAGCACCAGCGCATATACGCTGCCATGATGGGCCTGCAGCAAAAAAACATGCCCATCGACCTGCTGACCGTGGTAGAAGAACTGCGTCGGCGCAGCGAACTAGATTTTGTAGACGGCCCTTATACCATTACCAAGCTGACCAATGCGGTAGTGAGCAGCGCCCACCTGGAAACGCACTGCAAAATCCTGGTGCAGAAATTCATTCAGCGAGAGCTGATCCGCATCAGCGGCGAGGTGATTGGCGATGCCTTTGAAGACAGCGCCGATGCCTTTGATCTGCTGGATGATGCCGAAGGAAAGCTCTTCGAAGTATCGAACAGCTTTGCCAAACGCAACTTTGAAGAGATTGGCAATGTGCTGGCCACCACCGTGAACCGGATAGAAGAGCTGCGCAACAAGAGCGGCGACATATCGGGCGTGCCCAGCGGCTTTACCAAACTGGATAAGCTGACCAATGGCTGGCAGCCTACCGACCTCATCATTGTAGCGGCCCGTCCCTCGGTTGGTAAAACAGCCTTTGCCCTGAACCTGGCCCGCAATGCAGCGCTGCACCCGGTGCGGCCTACGCCGGTGGGTCTTTTCAGCCTTGAAATGAGCAATGCGCAGCTGGTACAGCGTATTCTGAGTGCCGAAAGCGAGGTGCACATGGAAAAAATAGCCCGTGGCCGGCTGGAAGACCATGAGATGCAGCAGCTGTATACCCGCGGCATTCAGCGCCTTACCGAAGCACCCATTTACCTGGACGATACCGCCGCCCTCAACATTTTTGAACTGCGTGCCAAGGCCCGCCGCATGGTAAACAAGCACAAAGTAGGCATCATCATCATCGACTACCTGCAGCTGATGAGTGGCGGGGGCGAAAACCGCAACATGAACCGCGAACAGGAAATCAGCAACATCTCCCGATCGCTAAAAGGACTGGCCAAAGAACTGAACATACCGGTGATAGCACTGAGCCAGCTGAGCCGGGCGGTGGAAAGCCGTAAAGAAGGGAATAAGATACCCCAGCTGAGCGACCTGCGGGAATCGGGCGCCATCGAACAGGATGCTGACATGGTGATGTTTTTGTACCGCCCCGAGTACTACGAAATAAACCAGAACGAGAGCGGCGAAAGCACCAAGGGCGAAACCCTGGTGAAAATAGCCAAACACCGGAACGGCCAGTTGGATACCGTAAAGCTGCAGGGCCAGCTGCACATTCAGCGCTTTGTAGATTGGGAAGACGATGCGCCCGGCTTTATGCCCGGCGGCGGCGGTGGCGGCGGCTTCAGGCCGGTGCGCCCCGATGAGGGGCAGGGCGCTGCGGGTGGTGCCGCCCTGTTCATCGAAAAATCGAGCAAGATGAATGAGATGACCGATTTTGACGATGGATTTGATGAAGAAGAGCTGATTTAAACAACAAAGAAGAAAGAGCAGGAGCGCCGGTGGTGCTCCTGTTTATTTTTGCTGCTATGGAGGCACATTGGTTTTACCTGCCGGCTGCCGTGCCTGGCTTGCAGGCGCTGGACGATGCATCGGCCCGGCATGCAGTACAGGTGCTGCGCATGCGCACCGGCGATGCGCTGGTAGTAACCGACGGACAAGGGCGGGTGTACCATGGTACCGTGGCTGATGCCGGCAAAAAAAGCTGTACCGTGCAGCTGGCAACGCCGGTACAGCAGGCTCGTCAGCCCCACCGGCGGGTGGGCCTGGCAGTATCGCCGCTCAAAAATGCCGGCCGCTTTGAGTGGTTGCTGGAAAAAGCTACCGAGCTGGGCGTGGCCGATATTTTTCCGCTGCTGTGCCACCGCACGGTGCGGGAGCATTTCAGATACGAGCGGCTGCAGGCCGTGTGCATCAGCGCTATGCTGCAAAGCCAGCAAGCATGGCTACCGGTGCTGCACCAGCCCCAGAGCTTTGATGCGCTGCTGACACAGCTGGCCCAACACCACCTGCCTTATAAGCAGCGCTGGATAGCCCACTGCGCTCCGCTGGAAAAGCACCAGCTGGCCAAAGCCGTACAGCCCGGCATGACCGATAGCCTGCTGCTGATAGGCCCCGAGGGCGACTTTACCGAACAAGAGATTATGGCCGCACTGCACGCAGGAATGGCCGCTGTGGAACTGGGCCCCACCCGCCTGCGAACAGAAACAGCAGGTGTGGTAGGTACCAGCCTGCTGTGTCTATTGCCCTGAGGCAATGGGTGGTAGTGCCAATCTTATTTTGCCAGGTCGGAATAGCCTTCGGGCTGGTCTTTCAGCGTCGGCTCGTTCAGGCGCACTACGCGTTGTTTTTGCATGTTTTTGCGCATCACCATGTTCAGCATTTCTACCCCAAAGCTGAAGGCCATACCGAAGTAGATATAGTTTTTGAGGTGCAACTGGTGGGCCGCTTCCGAGTCCCAGCCTTCGATGATGAGGCTCAGACCAATCATGACCAGGAAGGACAGCGCCAGCATCTTGAGCGTGGGATGCTTGGAGATGAAACTGGAAATTTTGGGTGCAAACAGGAACATGACCGCCATGGCAATGACCACTGCTGCAATCATGATTTCGACATGCTTGGCGGTACCGCCGGCGGTAATGATGCTGTCGAAAGAAAACACCATATCAATGAGCACAATTTGTGCCATGGCCTGTGCCATGCTCAGCATGACACCGCCTTTGCCGGCTGCTGCAGGGTCTTCGCCCTCCAGCTTGTGGTGAATTTCCTTGACCGATTTATACATCAGGAACAAACCGCCCAGCAGCATGACCAGGCTGGCCAGGTCGAATCCTTTGCTGCCGATGGAGAAGAGGTTTTTGCCTTTTTGCTCCAGCAGCCAACCGAGGGCCAGCAGCAGCAGGCTGCGGGTAATGATGCCGAAGATCATCCAGAAGGTGCGGGCCCGCTTGCGCTTTTCTTCGGACTCGGTGGTCAGTAAATGCTCCATATGAGGGAATAGACTTATTGGGAAAGTGTGCAAAGTTAAGGGCCGCCCTTATCGCTTTGCAGCAGCAATCCTTTTTACGATAGCAGGCCCTTGGTACACAAAGCCGGTCCATACCTGTACCAGCGAGGCACCGGCATCCAGCTTTTCGGCCACATCGGCGGCCGTAAATACACCACCGGAGGCAATGATGGGAATGCGCCCCTGCAGGCGCTGGTGCAGGTAGCGCTGCACAGCGGTCGATTTTTCCCGTACGGGCGCCCCGCTCAGGCCGCCGGTTCCGGCTTCGCCGGCCCGTATTTTGCCCGCATCGCTCAGGGGCTGGCGGGCCACGGTGGTGTTGGTGGCTACCAGCCCGTCCAGTTGTATTTCAGTGGCCAGCGAAGCGATGTCGTCCAGCTGCTCGTTGGTAAGATCTGGTGCTATTTTGAGCAAAATGGGCAAGTGGTGGCCGGTTTCGGTTCGCAAGCCTTGCAGGTGAGTGAGAATTTGGCGCAACGATTCTTTTTCCTGCAGCTCTCGCAGGCCGGGGGTGTTGGGGCTGCTCACATTTACCACAAAGTAGTCGACATACGGGGCCAGCTTGCGAAAGCAGATATCGTAATCGAGGTAGGCCTGCTCATTGGGGGTGGTTTTGTTTTTGCCGATGTTGCCGCCAATGATCATGGTGCGGCCATCGGTGGTAGCCGGGTGCTGCCGGCGCCAGGCCTGCAGGCGTGCCGCTACAGCGTCGGCGCCCTCGTTGTTGAAGCCCATGCGGTTGATGAGGGCTTTGTCTTCGGGCAGGCGAAACAGGCGGGGCTTCTCATTGCCATCTTGTGCCCGTGGTGTCACGGTGCCTATTTCTACATGGCCAAATCCCAGCATTTGTAGTTCGGCCAGGTAGGCAGCATTTTTATCGAAGCCGGCGGCCAGGCCAATGCGGTGGGGAAACTGCAAGCCCAGTACCTGCACCGGCTGCACACCCACTGGCCGAAAGCGGCTGGCCAGCAGGCGCCGCAGCCAACCAATACCGGTTGCCCGGCGCAGCATATTCATGGAAAAATAATGGACCTTCTCGGGATCGAAGAAAAACAGGATGGTGCGAAGCAGGCTATACATGTGCCCGTAAAGGTATTTTGAACCAACGAAATGAGCAGGCCCGGCACTGGAAGAATATGGCCGGGTGGGGAGGACTGCCGGGGCATGATTGGCAGATGATGGGCTGCAGGATGCGAAGGGCGCCTCGACTGAGTCGAGGGAACCCTCGACTGAGTCGAGGCGGTGCGAAACGCAGTGCAGCACGGAGCGCAGCGACCCCGCAGCAGCCTGTACTGCTGCCCGGCCCTGTACTGTAGTAGACAGCCCCTGCTAACCATGGCCCTTGGTGATGAACAATACCGGAAGCATGGAAGACGGTCTTACCCAAATTTTAGTTGCATAAACAACCATTTTTCCTACTTTAGCCATCTTAAACAACGAAGGCCATATGCAAGAGGCATACATAGTAGCAGGCTACCGCACGGCGGTGGCCAAGAGTAAGCGGGGTGGTTTCAGGTTTATGCGCCCCGATGACCTGGCGGTGGATGTGATAAAGGCTGTGATGGCATCGGTACCCGGGCTGGACCCCAGGCGGGTAGACGATGTGATAGTGGGCAATGCCGTGCCCGAAGCTGAGCAGGGCCTGCAAATAGGCCGCATCATCAGCGCCCGGGCGCTGGGTAAAGATGCGCCTGGCATGACGGTAAACCGCTACTGTGCCAGTGGCCTGGAAACCATCGCCATTGCCACCGCCAAAATACGTAGTGGGCTGGCCGACTGCATAGTGGCCGGTGGCGTGGAAAGCATGAGCCTGGTGCCTACTGCCGGCTGGAAAACGGTGCCCAACTACACAGTAGCCGCCTCGGAGCCCGACTACTACCTGAGCATGGGCCTGACGGCCGAAGCGGTGGCCCGTGAATACAACGTGAGCCGCGAAGACCAGGATGCCTTTAGCTACAATAGCCACATGAAGGCCGTGCAGGCCATTCAGCAGGGCTATTTTAAAGAGGGCATTGTACCCATAACGGTAGAAGAAGTGTACCTGAATGAAAAAGGAAAGCGGGCTACCCGCCAATATGTGGTAGATACCGATGAAGGTGCCCGCCCCGATACCAACCTGGAAGCACTGGCCAAACTGAAACCCGTATTTGCGGCCGATGGCAGTGTAACGGCCGGCAACTCAAGCCAAACGAGTGATGGAGCAGCCTTTGTAGTGGTGATGAGTGAAAGCATGGTGAAGGAACTGAACCTGCAGCCCATTGGCAGGCTGGTAAGCTGTGCGGTGGCCGGCGTAGAACCCCGCATTATGGGTATAGGGCCGGTGGCGGCTGTACCCAAAGCCCTGAGGCAGGCGGGTATGCAGCAGCACCAAATAGATTTGGTGGAACTGAACGAAGCCTTTGCCTCGCAAAGCCTGGCAGTGATACGGGAGCTGGGGCTGGACGCCGACCGGGTGAACATCAATGGCGGCGCCATTGCACTGGGGCATCCGCTGGGCTGTACGGGGGCCAAGCTCAGCATTCAAAACCTGCACGACCTGAAGCGCCTGGGCAAAAAATACGGCATGATAACCGCCTGTGTAGGTGGTGGGCAGGGCATAGCAGGCATTATTGAGCGGCTGTAGTTCAGCAATAAGTGATTATAAAAAAAGGATCGCCCCGATGGAGGCGATCCTTTTTTTATGTGCGGTGCCATTGCTACCGGTAGTAAAACAAAGAGGCCGCCGGTATGGCGACCTCTTTGATAAAGTAAAACAAGGAGAAATTTTACAGTTTCTGCATTTGCAGCAGGTAGTTGCCCCAATCGGCCGAGCCTTTGTGGTTAAGGCGAAGGCTGACAGCGCCTGAGCAAGAGAACACCCAGTTGCCAGTGCCCACCGTGTTCGCGGTTACGTTGGAATCGAATCCAATATAATCGCCATACACCTGATTGGTCACAGTGGCGGCGCCGGTGGCTGCATTCACGGTCACTACAATCGGCTTCTGATTGACACCGCCGTAAGATGGACGCGGATACAGCGAGAACCGGAAGGTAGTGGCAGTAAGATCGGCCAATGCTACGGTGATTACCTCACCTTCCATTTGGTCCCACTGATCTATCAGTACCCGGTACTGACCGGCAGCTTGTGCCGGCACGTACGGGCAAATGATGATAGCGGGGAATGTAAGGGCCATGTTGTAGTTAGAAATAGCTTCAAAATCGCCACCGGTATTGGAGAGGTCATATACTTCCCCCTCTTCGGTAGTGATTTGATTGTACAGCATGTAAGTCTGGCCAGGAATCAAACCCGAAACCGGACGGCCGAGGGCAGTGGCAATTTCTGTAGCCCGGGTAGTCAGCGTTGTTTCGCCGGCGTACGGTACATCTTTTATCTTCCTCCACCTGCTTTTGTCTTTTGTTTTGGATGCTCCTTCAGTCACGTAGATAGTAATGGTTTTGGGTGTTTTGCCTTTGTGGCCCACCACTACGGATACTGAAGTGTTCTGGAGGTCGCCAAAATTCAGCTGGTCATTGTTCACCTTTACTTTGGTGAGGTAGGATCCGATGCCGAGGTTATTGAAATCTGCTACCTGCTTAACTTTTTCGCAGGATACCAGTACAATACCGGCCAGCACCGAAAACAGTATGGTTATTCTTTTCATGGTCTGTTTTTTTGCGATTACTTAATGAAACCAGCCGGATTGGTATCCCAGAAAACCCGCTCGCCAACGGATGCTTTCTGTGTGGCGTTCAAGTTTAGGTTGGCATAATCCGCAGGGTATAGCATCGACCGGGTATATTCTCCCGGGCTGGCAAGGCGGGCAAGCTGCATACCAGAGGGCTTGCCTGTGCGGCGATAATTGTTGTACGAGTCAAGACCGTTGCCCCACAAGGCAATCCACCATTCCTTCATGATCACATCAAGGCGACCATCGTTGGTAGTAGCAGCATCGTACAGCGCCAGCACTTTGCCTACGTAGGCATCAATACGGGTAGCATCGGGCACGGCAGCTGCAGGAACAGCCAGGCCCACGGTAGCGGGATAGCCAATTACTTTGGCGATAGACCTGCGTACGCCGCTTTCGAGCAGGGCACGAGGGTCGCCGGCGGTTCCGAGTACCAGGGCTGCTTCAGCTTTGGCAAATTCGGTAAAAGCCGACTGCCACAAAGGCGCAATACCTGCCCCACGGCCACCACGAACCAGTTCTACAGAGGTACCTTGGTTGGCATCGAAATCGCCACCGGCGGGATAAATACCCCAAGTGGTGCGTCGGTTACCATCGGGCGGTGTACCGCTGTTATCGCCATGGTCGCGGCCCCAAAAGCCAGGTGCATCAATCAGGCAAAAAGGCATACCGGCCGGATAGTGTGCCGGAGGTGCCGACGCCAGGCAAGAGGCGCTGGTTTCATCGGCCTCATTGAAGTTGGTACGCTGACGATAGAAGTAGTAGCGGGTACGAGGGTCAGAGTTATCGCGGCTGGGGGTGTTATTGAACAAGCCCTTTTCCTGTGCCAGCGCAAACATAAAGTAAGTGCTGATGTAGTCGCCAGCTGAGCCGTTGGCAGCGTAGTTGCCGGCATATCTTGGGTGGCGGTTATCAGGGTTTGCGTTTCTGGTACCATACTTAAACTCGAAATCCTGCGCAGTACTGTTGATGAGATCATTCTCTGCCAGCAGGGCATCGATTTTAGCTTTGGCGGTATTATCTACCAGGCGGGTTGTCAGGTAGGCACGAAGCAGCAACGTTTTTGCGGTAACACGCCAGCGGGCGGCACCAGTGGCATTGCTTGCGCCAAAAAACAGATCCTGCGCACCGGGGAAAGCACCAGTTGGCCTGGCCAGGTCTGCAATGGCTTCGTTGAGCAATGTAATGGCCTGAGCATACACCACGTTGCCTTTGGTAAGGGCCGGGTTTGTATTCTCTGACCCAAGATTTGCCTCTGTATACGGCACGTCGCCAAACATATCTACCAGCGTCATCATGGTATACGCTTTCAGAATTTTGGCAATAGCCACGTTTACAAAACGCCTTTGCTCGGTTGCAATGGGAATCAATGCATTTGCATGTTTGAATACACCAGTGTAGGCGCTGTTCCACACCCCATTAAAACTGACCGGTGCATAGCCTGTGGAGTAGGTAGGGCCAAACCAGGTTAATTGCCTGGTGACTTCTGAGCCAAAACTACCAGCCCCGTCAACAAAGCCGATAAAGCTCAGTTGAACCTGGTTGAGATAGAGATCGGCACTCGCCGCCTCTGGCCTGGGGTTGTTGGGGTTGTCCAGCAGCGAATCGAATTTCTTTTCGCAGGCACCCAACGCCACCACCGCGGCAACACTCAATACTATATTTCTCAATTTCATGTTGTTACGCTTTAGAATGATTAGAAAGTAACCCGAACACTGAAACCATAGCGGCGGCTGGTGGGCCCGCTGAGGTATTCCAACCCGCGTACGTTGCTTACACCCAGGCTCGACGTCTCAGGATCGAAGTTTACATATTTCGGGAAGTTGGGGGCATTGTACCACAGGTTCTGGCCTGCAAAGTTCAACGATACCTGACCAAAGGGTGTATTACGAATCCACTTTTCGGGCAGCGAATAGCTAAGCGATGCTTCGCGAAGGCGGATGACAGTAGCATCATACACCACCAGATCATCGGTACCGGCAAACTGGCCACTAAAGTTGTTGAAGTAAGCCTGGCTGGTACTGATTTGGATATCATTTGGTGTACCATCTTGCTTAACACCGGGCAGTATGAGCGGCAGGGTGCGGTCGAACTCGGTATCACGAGTAAGGCCGCGTCCAATCAGCGTGGCGGGTGTGTAGGCCAGCATGTCGCCTCCCTTGGTATAATCCCACTGCATGCGGAAGCTCAGGCCTTTCCAGCTGAGGGTAGAAATACCGGTCAACTTAAAGTCGGGGATGGGATTACCAATAATAGAGAGGTCTTGCGAGCCGATGTAGTTGCCGTTACCATCCACCAACCGTTGTCCGGTTTTTTCATCCTTCAAGGTAGCCTGCCCTTGTATAATGCCGAGGGGCTGGCCGTTGATGGCAAAAAGGCCCTGGTTTGAGAATCCATCAACTACAATCTGCTTGATATCATCGGGCAAACCAGATACCAGGCTGCGGTTGAGGGTGAAATTACCATCTACCTGCCAGCGCCAGTCTTTGCCACGGATGACAGTGTAGCCGGCCCCGATTTCAATACCCTGGTTGCGTACGCTACCAGCGTTGATAGAAGTAACGGTAAAACCAGTAGAAGGATCCAGATCACGGTCGAGGATCTGATCTTTAGAAGTACGGCTGTACCAGGTAAAGTCCAGATTGAAACGGTTGTTGAAGAAACGACCTTCTACACCTACTTCTACTTCGCTCAGCAGTTCAGGCCGCAAATCGGGGTTGGCCAGGCGGTTAGCTATACTGTTGGTATTGATAGTAGTACCAGACCTGTCCTGAAAAACGTTGGTACTGATGTTCAGCTGGTTTCTTGTGGAATAAGGAAAGCCAAAGTTGGCCGAAGTGGCATATCCGGCACGTAGCTTCACGTAGTTCAGCACCCGGCTGTCTTTAAGCGCCGCAATAGCCGAAGTGGGAATGAATGAAACGCTGGCGCTGGGGTAAAACAGCGACCGGTTAGCTTGCTCAAGGTTGGAGCTCCAGCTATTACGACCACCAACTGTAGCATAGAGATATTCCCTAAAGGCCAACTGCGCCTGCCCGTATACACCTACCGACTGGGTGCGGCTCAAAAAGTCGAGGCGGCTGCCATCTTCACCACGGTTTTCTTGAACTATAAAATTGTTGTGGTTGAAAAGACCATACACCAACTGTTGCGTACTCTTCATACCATTTTGCTCATAAATACGCTCCTGGCTTTGCAAGCCTGCATCCACATTCAAGCGCCAGTCCTGACCAAAATCGGTGTTGTAGTTCAGGATCAGGTCATGGTTCCAAATCGTATTATAACCATTCACAGTCCGGTGCATACCCAGCTGATACTGGGCGCCACCCACTGTTCCTCCTTTGTTTTGGCTCAGGAAGTTGTAGTCAGAATAGCGGTCGAGACCTACACGATACGTAACGGCCAGGTTCTTTAACACGTCGTATCGGGCACTGATATTACCAAATACACGATTTACCTTTTGGCCGGTAAAGCCATTGGCAACAGTCCAGCGAGGATTCTGAATATCGTTATTGGCACGATAGTACACACTCGAATTATCCAGCGGGTTATTCCAGGGCAGGTAGTTGTTGCCATCGGCGGGCGTGCCCATCAGGTTAATAGCGATGGGCGTATAAATCAGGTTGCCGAATACGGAGGAAGCAGATGGGTTGCTACCAAAGCTGGTAGAAGTAGGAGGCGACTTGAAGTCAGTAGTAGCATAGTTAAACGAACCACTCACCGTCATTTTGTTGGCCAGCTTGGCGCTGCCACCCATACCGAAAGTATTTTTGAATACACTGTTGCCGGGCGTAAAGCCCTTGTCGTCGTTGTAAGTATAGTTTACGTTGAACGAAGCGTTTTGACTGCTGCCACCTACGTTTACGCTGGTAGTGCTCACCAGGCCGGTACGAAAGAAATTCTTTACCGTGTTGGGGTACGCTTTGTATTCATATTGGGCACCTACAAACTCAGGGAAAGCAGTACGCAGCGCAGTCCGATCGTAAGGGTGCGGCACTGTAGCAGCCGGGCTGGTAAACTCAGCACCCCAGTTGGAGAAGAATGCCAGACCAAGACTTTGGTCAAAACCACCACCATAGCGTTGCTGATACTCGGGCAGGTTGGCCACATTGTTCCAGAAGATCGACTGGTTCACAGTTACTTCCAGCTTCTTATTGCTCCGGCGGCTGCTACCGTTTTTAGTAGTTACCACTACCACACCGTTACGGCCCAATTCGCCATACAGCGTAGTAGCGCTCAGGCCTTTCAGTACATCAATGCTTTCAATGTTGTTGGGGTCCAGATCGAGGAAACGACTGGAAGTAGTGTTGCCAAACACAAAGCTGGCTTGTGCATTGGTAGAGGCGTCAAAAGGCACCCCATCTACAATGAACAATGGAGTAGAACTACCAGAAATGGTATTGACACCGCGAATGATGATATTAGTACCACTACCACTCATGCCGCTGGCGGCCAAAATGTCAACACCAGGCGCTTTACCATTCAAAATCCGCACTACATCGCTTTCAGGACGCAGTTCGAGATCTTTCTTGCCAACAGAGGCTACAGCGTAACCCAAGGCCTTCTTTTCACGCTTGATACCGAGGGCGGTTACCACCACTTCGTTCAGGCCATTGCCCTGACCGGGAATCAGCGAAATGCTGACCGGGCCGGCGCCCGCCACAAACGATTTGCTATCGAAGCCTATGTAAGAAACATCAATAGTGGCGCCCTTAGAAACCGACATAGAAAAGGAGCCCTTTTCATC
>JALOMC010000082.1 GCA_025455665.1 Chitinophagaceae bacterium
TATCAGGCGGCCGATTATCAGCAGTTTTGGACGCAGAGTACCCCGCTGCGCATGGTGGCCGGGCTACTACTCTTGGCCAGCTTTACGCTGGTGCACGTACTTTGGTTCAGCCTGCGGCAGCAGCATGAAGAAGAAGAGCGCCGCCACGAAATGGAGAGACTGGCCCGGGAAGCAGAGCTATACCATTTGCGGGAGCAACTCCAGCCTCATTTTCTTTTCAATAGTCTCAACAGCATCAATGCGCTGATTGGCAGCCGACCCGAGCAGGCCCGCCACATGACGCAGCAGCTGGCCGATTTTTTGCGTGGCACGCTGCGCAAAGAACACCAGCAACGCATCAGCCTGATCGAAGAATTGCAACACCTGGAGCTATACCTGGCCATTGAAAAAGTACGGTTTGGCCACCGGCTGCAAACTGAAGTAAAATGCGACGAAGCAGCTGCTACTGCCATGTTACCGGCCATGCTGCTACAGCCTGTGGTTGAAAATGCCATCAAGTTTGGCTTGTATGATACCACCGGCGATATCTGCATCAGCATAGCTGCCAGCATGGAAGGTCACCGGCTGCAGATTGCCGTCAGCAATCCGTACGATGCCGCCACAGCCCCGCAAAATCGGGGTACCGGCTTTGGGCTGAAGTCTATCGAGCGGAGGCTGTATTTATTATTCGCCCAGTCGGGGCTGCTGCAAACCAGCGCCGATGGACAAACTTTTACCACCACCATCTTCATTCCTCAATTTGCATGATTCCTGTAGTTGTGATAGACGATGAGCCGCTGGCTCGCAGCCTGGTAATAGAATACCTGCAATCGTACCCCGGCATGCAGGTAGTGGCCGAATGTGCCGATGGTTTCGAAGGGCTTAAAGCCATTCAGCAACTGAAGCCAGCCCTCATTTTTTTGGATATACAAATGCCCAAAATCAGCGGGTTTGAAATGCTGGAACTGCTGGAGGAGCCGCCGGCGGTCATATTCACCACTGCTTTTGATGAGTATGCCATCAAAGCGTTTGAGGCCAATGCGGTGGACTATTTGCTGAAGCCTTTTGGTAAAGATCGTTTTGACCGGGCCATCCAAAAGTGGCAGCTGCAGGCCGGCGAGCAGCGGGCCCTGCAGGAAATGCTGTTGCAGCAAGGCGGCCTTTCGGCACAGCAGCACGAACGTATTGTGGTGAAAACCGGCCACCAGATACGCATCATTCCGCTGCACGAGGTGGTGTACCTCGAGGCTGCCGACGACTACGTGAAAGTGCATACTGCCGAGGCCAGCTATCTGAAAAACAAAACCATGGGTTGGTTTGAAGCCAACCTGAATGCGCAACAGTTTGTGCGGGTGCACCGCTCGTACCTGTTGGGCGTAAAGCATATTGCCCGCCTCGATCCGTATGAAAAGGAAAGCTATGTGGCCACGCTTAGGCAGGGGCAACGCATACCGGTGAGCAAAGCCGGCTACAGTCGCCTGAAAGAGGTGTTAGGACTTTAGCGGTGCTGGTAGCACCACAGGCCGCAATTTTGCAGCGTGAGTAGTACACGTCATCTGGTGGTGATTGGCGGCGGCGCCGCCGGCTTTTTCTGTGCAGTCAATGCTGCCAGAATGGATTCGCAATTGCGGGTGACGATTGTAGAAAAGGCATCGCGGGTGCTTCAAAAAGTAAAGGTGAGTGGCGGTGGCCGGTGCAATGTGACCCATCACTGCTTTTCGATACCCGATATGGCCCGCCGCTACCCCCGCGGCGAGCAGTTTGTGAAGCGGGCCTTCCGACACTTTTTTGTGCCCGATACAATTGAGTGGTTTGCCAGCCGAGGCGTAGCTGTAAAGCACGAAGCCGATGGGCGGATGTTTCCGGTATCGGATAGCAGCCAGACAATCATCGATTGTTTGCTGCAAGAAGCCAACCGCTATGGGGTGGAGGTGCTGATGAATTTTAGTGTGGCTGAATTGACAAAGCAAGCGCAGGGCTGGCACTTGCAGGCAGCCGATGGGCGCCAACTGCAGGCCGATCTGTTGTGTGTGGCTTGTGGCGGGTTTCCAAAATTGGAGCAATTTGATTGGTTGGTAAAAGCAACCGGGCACAGCATTGTAGCGCCTGTTCCTTCGCTGTTTACGTTCAATTTGCCCGGGCATGCCATTACCCAACTGATGGGGGTGGCCACCCCGGTGCGCATAAAGCTTGTTGGTACCCGGTGGGAGGCTGAAGGCCCTTGCCTCATTACCCATTGGGGGCTGAGCGGCCCGGCGGTGCTGCGCCTGTCGGCTTTTGGGGCCCGCCACCTGGCTGAGGCAGGTTACCAATATTCAGTACTGGTCAATTGGCTGCCCCACGAAAACGAAACGGGTTTGCGGGAGCAGTTCGTTCGGCATCGGCAGTTGAAGGCCACCCAAAAGATCGGCAATACCGATGGCATAACGCTGCCACAAAGGCTTTGGCATTTTTTACTGGCTATGAAATAGCAGCTGCCGGCAAAACAACGTTTAAAGACGAATTTGTAACGGCTGGCGGAGTGGATACCGCCGAGGTAGACGTAGCCGGTATGAAAAGCCGCCTGCACGCCGACCTGTTTTTTGCCGGCGAAATACTGAATGTGGACGGCATCACCGGCGGATTCAATTTTCAGCATGCCTGGACCAGTGGCTTTGTGGCTGCATCGGCCATTGCCAGCGCCCGGCTATAACAGCATTTTATCAAATCTGAAAGTTTTCTTAACACCGGCCCGGGTTGGCAATTCAGTATTATGTTGGAAGCCATTCCGTTACCTTTGGGCGTCTCCGGAAAAGTATTGCAACGCTTGCCTCCTCCCGAACAATTTTTGTATTGCTATAAACACTTGTCAGATGAATGTAATTGCCGACAAATTCAAAGAAAAAGCCGATTTACATGTTGCTGAAATAAAAGCACTGCTGAAAGAGCATGGCTCAAAAAAAATAGGGGAGGTGACCCTGTCGCAGATCTACCAGGGCATGCGGGGAATCACCGGTCTGGTGAGCGAAACATCGCTGCTGGATGCGCAGGAAGGTATTCGTTTTCGTGGCTACAGCATACCAGAGCTGAGCCAAAAGCTACCGAAAGCCGAAGGTGGTAGCGAACCCCTGCCCGAAGGCCTTTTTTACCTGATGCTGATGGGCGAACTGCCCACTGAAGAAGATGTAAAGCACCTGACAAGTGTATGGCAGCGCCGCAGCCATGTGCCCAACCATGTTTTTCATACCATCGATGCGCTACCGCTGGGCACGCACCCCATGACCATGTTTGTGACCGGTGTAATGGCACTGCAGACTGAAAGCAAGTTTTCGAAGATGTATGCCGAGGGCATGAACAAGAAGGACTATTGGCACTATACGTTTGACGATGCCATGGACCTCATTGCCCGATTGCCCCGCATAGCAGCCTATGTATACCGTCGCAAATATCATTTCAGCGAACATATTCAGCCCGATGGCCTGCTGGACTGGAGCGGTAACCTGGCGCATATGCTTGGTTTCGGCGACAGCCACGAGTTCAAAGAGCTGATGCGGTTATACATGACCATTCATGCCGACCACGAAGGCGGTAACGTAAGTGCTCATACCGTTCACCTGGTGGGTAGCGCCCTTAGCGATCCATACCTGGCCTACGCAGCCGGTATGAATGGTTTGGCGGGGCCGCTGCACGGATTGGCAAACCAGGAAGTGATCAAGTGGATATTTGAAATGGAAGAAAAGCTGGGTACCAACCAGCCCAGCAAAGAGCAGATAGCAAAGTATGTAGAAGATACCCTGGCCGCCGGCAAAGTAGTGCCCGGCTATGGCCACGCTGTGTTGCGCAAAACCGATCCGCGGTTTACAGCACAGATGGAGTTTGGCAAGCGCTATATGCCCGATGACCCGCTGGTGAATACCGTTTGGAACATTTACGAGGTAGTACCGCCCATTTTGCAAAGCCTGGGTAAGATCAAAAACCCCTGGCCCAATGTGGACGCACATAGCGGAGCGCTGTTGGTGCACTACGGCATGAAGGAGTACGAGTACTACACGGTATTGTTTGCAGTGAGCCGTGCCCTGGGCGTGTTGGCCAATCTTATTTGGAGCAGGGCCCTCAGTTTCCCCATTGAGCGGCCTAAAAGTGTCACCACCGATCTTGTCAACAAGTGGTTGAAGGGTGAAGATGAGATTTGGGGTGAATAAGCAACCTTTTTAAAATCGAATGATAAAAGCCGGAATTGACACCGGCTTTTATGTTATCATAAACGAACAATGAACAACAACAGTGCCGACGACGGTTTGCATGCAACAGTCTGACACACAAACTTTTTTCTTATGAGTTATTTACTACGCAGCTTTTGGGTGCTCATCCTGTGGCCCGCCACTACTGTATGGGGACAAGAAAACAAAAAGCGCAATCAGCCGCCGCCGGTGCAGTTTGTGGCCGAAGCCGGTGCCCATTACTTTTTTAAAACGGGTAGTTTGGCCGACAATCTGGATCCGGAAATAGAAAAGGTAGCGCAACACCAACGGAAGGGTTTTGCATGGTCGGGCGAAGCCGGGGTGGTATTGGGTGGTCAGCACCACATTACGGTGGTGCGTACGCAAAGCAGCCGCTCTAAAGACTTTTCTCTGGGGCTGGTGGGCCCTGGTGGTGGAGCATTTTTTCCTGCCAACTCTACTGAAGACATAGCATACACTGGCCTCAATTACGGAACGAAACTGCCACTGGGTAAAATAAGCACGAACTGGATAGCCATGGTAAAAGCCGGCCTTGGCGTTTGGAGCTACAGAAATGAAGTAACAATCAACGCAGGTAATTTGGGAAACTCCAGCGGGGCTGTAAAGGAAAGCGGTTTCGGCTATATGGCTGGCTTCCGGATAGGCTATCAATTCTCGCCATCGTTGGCCTGGTTTGCGGGCACCGATCTGTTGGGTGGCAGCGTGAAAGTAGAAGACGAGCAGGAAAACCTTAGTCAGATAAGGCTGAGTACCACGCTGCGCATTACGCTGCCGGGCGGTTAGATTCGAAAATTTGGAAATGCCGGCAACTTCAGCTGTTTCCGGAGCGAGGCGACAGCAGCCGCAACAGGGCGTCTTTTTGCAGGGGCTTTTCCAAAAAACCCTGCACAAACGGAAAACTGAGCGCCTTTTCTCTGTCCTCATCGAACAGCGAAGATGAAAGGATCGCCACAACGGTGTGCAGGGATCTATCCGTAAAAAAAGGGGTGATTTGTGCCAGTAAATCAAAGCCGTTCAGTACAGGCATGTTCAGGTCCAGCAGCAGCAGATCGGGCCACTCGAAAACCGCTGTTTCTTTTAAAAATTTCAGTGCTTTTACTGGCGATTCAATCGCTGTTACCTGCCAATCGGGCCACTCATGCGCTATTATTTCGGCATGTACAAAATTGATCAACGGATCATCGTCTATCAGCATTACTCTCATGCCCCGGTCTCCTCTATTTCTTTCATCGGCAGCGTCACTTTTACAGTAGTGCCGAGGTTGGGCTGGCTTTCTACGGTTATTTTCCCGTCCAGTTTTGTTACAATTTGTTTGCAGATGTACAGTCCCAGTCCTGTTCCTTCGGCGGTACTGGTACCTCTGAAAAACATATCAAAGATCTTTGGAAGACAATCTGGTGAAATTCCTTCGCCGTTGTCGGTTATTTCTAAGCAAAGCTGACCGTTTTGGTGGCTGCACGAGATTGCTACAAAAGGCTCATCTACCTGCTGCGACGAGTATTTGATAGCGTTGCCGATTAAATTGCGCAATAGTATATGCAGCCGGGTTTTATCGTGTACAATCTTGCATGCTGCATCGGGGTGTTTCAGCACCAGCTTTACCGGCCGCCGGGCTGCAAAAGAGTGGTCAGCAAACACCTGCTCGGCCATTTTCAACAAATCAAAATGCTCCGGTACCGGCTCGAGGCGGGCATTGCGGGCATACTCCAAAATATCTCTGATAGTTTCATCCAGCCGGTTAGTGCTGGTTTTGGCCATCTGCAAGTAGTTCACCGCTTTTTCGGGCTGTAGCGGTAGCCGCAAAATAAGATCGAGCAAGCCCTTGAGTGACACCAGCGGCGTTCGCAGGTCGTGCGACACAGCATACACAAATCGATCCAGCTCCTCGTTGGTCCGTTGCAGTTCTTCGTTTTGCTTTTCTATCAGGTGTTTTTTATTGATGAGTAGTGTTTGAATGCGATTACTGACCGATAGAATGAAAATTATTTCGAACAACACTGCTAACGTTGACCCACCAAAGTTCATGAGCCATTCTATTTTGGCATCTTCCAGGTTGCGGGTAAGTTTAGGTGCCAGCCGAAAGTCTGTCAGTACCAGCGCCGCCAGCACCAGCAATACAATCACACTTAGCAAATGGCCGAGGCGCCTGCGCTTTCCGGCAAACATGATTTGAGCGCCTACAATAGTGGGAATATAGTAGGCCAAAATGCCGGATGACGGCGTGACGATGAGGTCGAGTACGGCAATGACCGTAGATACCTGAATAAAATTCAGCAGCTTGGAAGCTACCACATACCCCTTGATGTAAAGCAACAGGCAAATGACTGTGAGCGGTACTGGAATGAAGGTGATAGCAGCCGGTCCGGTAGCTGTTTGTATGTTGATGATCGTGAAGATCACGCAGAATGTGAAGACCAGGGCCAACAATAGTAGGTGCAAGGTCTTTCCTTTCTGTTCTAAAATGTACACATCATCGTCGCTGCTTACATCCAAATCGATGCCAAGCTTCACAAGCAAATGCCTAGGTAATCGTAAGTTTTTCATCGAAAAGAAAAGACCTCCCAGGGTCATCATCGTACATATTGTGCGAAAAGTTACTAAGAATTTAGTTGTTATCGGCCAGCGGTTTGTACGGTGGGCCGCTCTGTCATCGTTGCGACCATCAATCGCAAGGGCTGCATTTGGAAAATAAGTGCGGCTGTGTGGGATGCACCGAAAAGCAACTTGGTCAGCAAATGAGTGCGGAAGGTGGCCGGGCAGGTCTATGGCCAAAATAAGAAAACCCACCAGCAAATGCTGATGGGTTTGATGCAATCACAAGATCGGTGGAGAATACCGGAGTCGAACCGGTGACCTCTTGCATGCCATGCAAGCGCTCTAGCCAGCTGAGCTAATTCCCCAATCGGGCTGCAAATATAGAGCCCTATTCAAATCATCAAAAAAAACTTTGAACCTCAGTTTTTTCGAAACTCAATGACATGTGCCGAGGCATATATACTACGCTCCGGCTTAATGAATTTCACATACAGGCGGGCTTTTTTACCGAGCCGCATGCTGGTGTATTTATTCTTTACTGCTTCTTCGTCGTCCATTGGTTGTAGCGATGGGTACCACAAAAAATAGCCGGGTCGGTCCAGCAATAATTGGGGCTTGCTCCATTGCTGGCTGGCAAGTGCTTTGCCCAAATCCGGTTGATCATTGAAAGCAATATAAATGCTACTGCCTGCCCAACTGGGGCCGGTCACTTTGCCCATCAGCATCACCCAGCATTGCAGGTATTCATTCCAGCTTACCGATGGCCCCCAATGAAAACCGCCTTCGGGCGACGAAGCGCCGCTGCCTCCCTGATTCCTTGGTATTTGTAAGCTGCTGATGGGCTTGCCGGCCTCATTCCACGGAATGCTAAAGCCCTGCCCATCCCAGCGTTTGGCTTTGCCTTGCGGGTCATCCAGATCGGCCAGCGCAATACGGGCTACACTGATGCATTGGCCGGTCCATTCCTGCTCACGGCTGTATCGGGTACTATCGTAGGCAGTTGGATAGCTGTACTCGCCAAAAAAGAGGTACAGGTAGTCGCCACTGGCCACTGCCGAAGGGTCGCCTACGCCGCCGGCAAATGTGTTGGAAGTATTGAAAGGCTTCAGAATCATCCGTGCCTGAAGATCTTCCAAAAAAAGTCCTTTGTTTTCCCAGCTATGGCCGCCGTCGGTTGATTTCATGATTCCGATACGACAAACTGCAGCCGGTGATGCCGGCCCCTGCAGGCCTTGCGGCCATCGATAATTAATGTAGCCTTGTCCCGTGCTGCTATCGAAGGGAAGGTTTTGCGGGTAGTTTTCGTTGTGGTAAATGGCATACAAGGTTTTGCCACTCGGGTCGGCTTTGCTTTGGTACACCGTTTCAAACCACACGGCGCCATGCAAGCCTGGCTGGCCAATAGGGGCAATGGGAGGCAGTTGAGGCCGGCGGAACCCGGCAGAGTCAGACGCAAAAGCAGCCGGCGCATTCGGGCCGCTGGCAAACATCAGCTCACGTGCTGCTCCCCACACCGTGTCTTCGCCATACTTGCCCGGAAAAATGCGAAACGTGTCGCCGATCCAGGCTTCTGCCATGTTGCAGTCTACAAAAGAGTTGAACAACACCGTATCGGCGTTGCTAAGCGTAAAGCCGGGTTCGCCTGCCGGCGATGAGCAATAGGCAAAAAAGATTGCCGAGCCCGCTATCCATTTTTTCATAGCCATCGTTGATTGGGAGAAAGATAGGCCGATTTGTTAAACCGATTGACCGGGCAGGTGCCATTGTTATAACCATCGCTTTTGTCAGCTACATTCATGCTTTGTATCGATCTTCTTTTTATGAAAATGACAAAGTGGTTTTTTTGTGCCGTCGTTCTCTTGTTGGTGGCGGCTCCGTGGCCTGCATCGGCACAAGGCTCGGCTAGTAGCAGCCTGCCACCCATGACCTTGCTGGATGCCGGTGGCCGTCGCTACTTTGATAATTGGGTAAATGAAGTGGAAGGCTCGGCGTTTTTTAAAGATGGATGGGGCAAGGGGTATGTCATTCTTAAGAGCGGACGCCGTTTCAACGACGTTGTACTGCAAGTAGACCTCTATCAACAACAAGTGTATTTTCAATACGAAGGCGCCACCTACAGCTTTCATGAACCAGTGATAGAAGCGGTAATACAATACCCTGATGATGCCGAGCGGCCGCAGCGAGTATTCAGAACCGGATATGGTGCCAGCAGCTCGCAAGGGGTACAAACTGTGTATGAGGTATTGGCCGATGGCCGCCGACTACAATTGCTGGCCCGGCATAGCAAAAAGCTGATAGAAAAAACAAACTATGGTGGTGCTGCCGTAAAACAGTTTGTGGCTGATACACAATACTGGCTGTACGATACGGCCAGCAAGGCACTGGTATTAATAGATAAGAAAACTGATCCGGCTGTTTTGCCATCCATTCCCGCTGGGTGCCTTGCCCAAGGGCGGCCTCGCAATACAACCGACTGGGTAAAGCTGGTACTATGTGCTGATACGCAGTAGCATCAGTTCCTACTGCAGCTTCTGCTTTATTTCATTCAGCTTCAGCAGCGCTTCTACCGGCGTCAGGCGATTGATGTCCATGCCAGCCAGCATGCGCCTTATTTCGTCAAACACCTCGCTGTGTGCATCAAAAATGGAAAGCTGCATCTGACCGGCTTTGGGACCAGACAGCTGCTTCATTTTTTGCTCGAGGGTACCGGCAGCAGCATCTTCTTCGTTGTGCTTGCTTTCCAGCCAGGTCAGTATCTCGTTGGCCCGCTCTATCAGCAGGGTGGGCATGCCGGCCAGCCGGGCTACGTGTATACCAAAGCTGTGGGTGCTGCCGCCCGGAGCCAGCTTGCGCAGAAAAATGATTTTGTTGCCGGCTTCCCGATTGGTAACATGGTAGTTGCGAATGCGGGGCAACCGTTCTTCCAGTTCGTTCAGTTCGTGATAGTGCGTGGCAAACAGCGTTTTGGGCGCATGTGGGCTGTTGTGCAGGTACTCTGCTATGCTCCAGGCAATGCTGATGCCATCGTAGGTGCTGGTACCCCGGCCTATCTCATCCAGCAGTACCAGGCTGCGACTGCTCAGGTTGTTGATGATGCTGGCCGTTTCATTCATTTCCACCATGAAGGTGCTTTCGCCACCACTCAGGTTATCGCTGGCGCCTACCCGGGTAAAAATCTTGTCGGTCAGCGGTATGCTGGCTGCGCTGCAGGGCACAAAGCTCCCCATATGCGCCATCAGGGTAATGAGGGCAGTTTGCCGCAGCAAGGCACTCTTACCACTCATGTTGGGGCCGGTCAAAATAATGATTTGCTGACCTCCGGGATCCAGTTCCAAATCATTATCCACGTATGCTTCGCCGGGCGGCAGGGTACGCTCTATTACCGGGTGGCGGGCTGCCTGCAGGTGCAGGGCGGCGCCATCGTGCAGTTGGGGCTTGCGGTAGTTGTATTGCAGCGCATTGCCGGCAAAGCAGCACAAGCAGTCCAGCAAGCCTAATACTTGCCCGTTGGTTTGCAAAGCCGATAAATAGTCTTGCAATTCCAGCAACAGGCCATCAAACAGCTGCTGCTCTATGGCCAGTATCTTCTCCTCAGCGCCGGTTATCTTTTCCTCATACACCTTCAGCTCCGGCGTTATGTAGCGTTCGGCATTCACAAGGGTTTGCTTTCTGATCCACTCTGCCGGTACCTTGCTTTTGTGGGCATTGGTTACTTCCAGGTAGTAGCCAAACACATTGTTGTAGCCCACTTTCAGGCTGCTGATGCCGGTTTGCTCAGCTTCGGTTTGTTGCAGCCGGGCCAGGTAGGCCTTGCTATCGGTGGCTATCAGGCGCAGCTCATCCAGTTCGGTATGCAGGCCGGCGGCTATCAGTCCGCCCTTGGCCGCTGCCACCGGCGGGTTATCTACCAGCGTGGTTTTGATGTGCTCTGCCAGCAGATGGCAGGCATTCAGCGAGTCGCCCAGGCGCTGCAGGTAGTCGTTCGATGTTTGTGCCAGCCAGGTTTTTACCTGCTCTACCTGCCCCAGCCCTTTGGCCAGGTGCAGCACCTCCCGCGGGTTGATTTTTTTCAGCGGCACTTTGCTCACCAGGCGTTCCACATCGCCGCAGTGCTTAATGGCCTGCTGCA
>JALOMC010000428.1 GCA_025455665.1 Chitinophagaceae bacterium
CGAGAGCTGGGTGGCCAGCTGCTGTGTATAGAAAAAGAACGCCCCCATGTGCCGCTGGAGCGGGCCATCATGGCGGTGCGGTTTACACCGTATTTTTTTGGCACCCAGTTTCACCCCGAGGCCGATGCCATAGGCATGAGCATGTACCTGCAACGCGAAGACAAAAAGCAAACCGTGATAGCCAACCATGGCGAAGAAAAATGGCGGAGCATGCTGGAGCACCTGAGCGACCCCGACAAAATATTGTACACGCACGACCACGTGCTGCCCAACTTTTTAAAGCTGGCCTGCGAGCATTGGCAGGCCGTTGCTTTAGGATAACTTTATTGCCATTGGTTGCGGCTGTTCCGCCTATTTTTGCGGCCCCTGCCGAGTAAGAAAAATGCAGCTGTTTTGCTGCCTGCCCATGAAGAAGAATTGGTGGAAAATATTGTCGGTTGCCTTGCTGCTATACGCCATTATAGCAGGCCTGCTGGCGCCGGTACCGGCTAAGCCCATTGTAAACGAAAGCATCCGCAACCTGTACTACCACGTGCCCATGTGGTTTGGCATGATCATCCTCATGACCGTATCGGTAGTTTACAGCATACGGCACCTGCGCAGCGGCCAGTTGCAGCACGATATCAGCAGCAAGTACTTTGCCGCCACCGGTATGCTGTTTGGCCTGCTGGGCATCAGCACCGGCGCCATTTGGGCCACCTACACCTGGGGCCAGCCCTGGAGCAACGATATCAAGCAGATCCTGGCGGCCATCGCCCTGCTCATTTACGCCGCCTATTTCATTTTGCGCAGCAGTATAGAAGACATTGACAAGCGGGCCCGCGTAGCTGCCGTGTACAACATTTTTGCGTACACCATGCTCTTCCCCACCCTCTTCATCATCCCCCGCCTGTACGATAGCCTGCACCCCGGTGGCGAAGGCAACCCCGCCATGGACCAGCGTGACATTGACCCACTGATGCGCCTGGTATTTTGGCCTGCCGTATTGGGCTGGACCCTGCTGGGCACCTGGATGAGCACCCTGTACATCAGGCTACAAAAACTGAACGACAAAAGCATACTACATGCGTAATAAACTGATAACATGGAGCCTGCTGACAGTAGCCTTGCTTTGGCAAGCAGCTGCCAGTGCACAAGCCGGCATGGATAACCAACCCGCGACCATGGCCGATGCCATGCGCAGCAATGGAAAGATTTATGTGGTAGTGGCCGTGCTCAGCACCATCCTGGTGGGCCTGGTGGCCTACATGGTGCGGCTCGACCGCAAGATTGGCCGCCTCGAAAAAAATGGGGAGGCCTGAGACTAACAGCTACCGCTACCCGAATGACGCTCTACAGCCTGCGCTAATGGCTGTGTTTTATAATCAACGATTGTCTTAACCAAAAATCATTTTATGTCTGGCGAGTACAGTTTTTTTGAAAGTGTTGGCACCAGCTTCGATAAAGCTGCCAAATTCACCAAATGGGACCCGGGTATTCTGGAACAGATAAAGGCCTGCAACAGCGTGTACCGCATGCGCTTTCCGGTAAAAATGGATGATGGCCATATTGAAGTAATTGAGGCCTACCGCGTACAGCACAGCCACCACAAAACGCCGTGCAAGGGCGGTATCCGCTTTTCGATAGAAGTAAACCAGGATGAGGTGATGGCCCTGGCCGCCCTGATGACCTACAAGTGCGCCATTGTAAACGTGCCGTTTGGCGGCGGCAAAGGCGGTATTAAAATAGACCCCCGCAAGCACAGCGCTTACGAGCTCGAAAAAATTACCCGCCGCTACACCTCGGAGCTGGTGAAGAAAAACTTTATTGGCCCCGGCACCGATGTACCGGCCCCCGACTACGGCACCGGCGAACGCGAAATGGCCTGGATAGTAGACACCTACAGCAGCCTGCGCCCCGGCGAAATAGACGCCCTCGGTTGCGTCACCGGCAAGCCCATTACCCAGGGTGGTGTGCGTGGCCGCAAAGAGGCTACCGGCCTCGGCGTATTCTACGGTATCCGCGAAGTATTTAACATGCCCGAAGTAGTGGGCAAAATAGGCCTGACCACCGGCCTGGAAGGCAAAACCGTGGTAGTACAAGGCCTGGGCAATGTGGGCTACCACAGCGCCAAATTCTTCCGCGAAAAAGGCGGCTCCAAAGTCATCGCCATTGCCGAATACGAAGGCGCCATTTACAATGCCGATGGCCTGAACGAAGAAGATGCACGCCCGAGGCCGACGAAGTGTTTGCCCGCAAAGGCATTGTGGTAGTGCCCGATATGTACCTGAATGCCGGTGGCGTAACGGTATCGTACTTTGAGTGGCTGAAAAACCTGAGCCACGTACGCTACGGCCGCATGGAAAAACGCTTTACCGAAAACATGAATGCCCGCATACTGGGCCAAATGGAAAGCCTGACCGGCAAGCAGATTGATAGCGGCGAACGCAAAGCCATTATGCACGGCGCCGATGAGGTAGACCTGGTGCACAGCGGCCTGGAAGAAACCATGATTGAAGCCACCCGCGAAATCATTGCCTGCTGGCATGCCAACCCCGACCTGCCCGATATGCGCACCGCCGCCTACGTGGTAGCCATCAACAAACGTGGTAGCCATCAACAAGGTAGCCACCAGCTACACCGAGCTGGGTATTTTCCCATAACGAACTACTTCGGGGCTTGTACCCCGTTTGTATAATCGCTTCGGCCGCAGCCTTTGGGTTGCGGCTTTTTTTTGACGACTAACTGCCTGCTCAATAATCAGAAAAGAACAAGCGCAGACTCGCCGGGGGAACGCAGATTTTTTGACGATGATGGATGCCTGAGCGACAGG
>JALOMC010000083.1 GCA_025455665.1 Chitinophagaceae bacterium
CTATCGCCGGCCTGCTTGCTCAGCAGGGTCCACGGTTGGTTGTTTTCGCTCACATAAATCCGGTAGCTGGCGGTGCCGGCATGGGCATCCAGGCCCTGGATGTTTACCCGTACTGTGGTATCGCCGGTGCGGGTAGCGGTGAGGGTGCTGCCGGGTGGTGCCAGGTCAATAATGTTTTGCCAGGTGCCGGTGGCAATGGGCGCATTCTGATCGAAGTAAATAGAGGCCCGGCTGCGCAGCACGGTCAGGTGGGGCAGGTGGCTGTGGGGTTTCAGCTTGTAGTCCACATAGCCCTCGCCCTCGGGGCTGGTTCGGTTAGGGGGCAAAAAGCCGGCAAAGTCGGGCAGATCGCCGGTGCGGCGGTCGATGGCGGTGAATACCCACAGGGCCTCGCCGCTGGCCGTATCCAGCCGGGCATTGATGCGTACATCTACGCTATCATTGATGCGGCGCTGCAGTACCAGCTGCCGGCGCCCACCCGGTACCCTGATGTAGCGGCCACCAATGCTGATGTTGCCAAATTCAAAGGCATCCAGGTCGAACACGGTTTTGTCCAGCGTGTCGCGTATTACCACTACTTGTGCATCGGCACCGGCAGTGGCTATGTTTTCAAAAGCAATGCTGAAATGCTGCACGTCTTTGTTATTCACATAGCGCTGCGCATTGAAACCCACTGGCCCGGAGAGGTCGTTGGGATCAAAAGACGTGCGGGTTTCCGTGTTGTTGGTATTGGTGTTTTGGTGGCTTAGTTCGCTATCAGCATTTTTCTGCAGCTCCTCCAGCTGCTTCAGCAGCTCGGGGCAGTCTTTGGCCAGCTTGGCCAGCGATTCGGCACGGCGCAGGGCCTTGTCGCCATCCTTCACGTTGGTAAACATTTTCTCCAGCAGTTCTACCCGCTTGCCCTGGTCGCTGGTGCTATTCAGCAGGTCCAGGTATTTGTCAAATGTTTCGGTAGACATGTTAGGGTTGGATGCCAGCCGCTTGTTGATGTGTGATACACGGGATTCGATGGCGCTGCCTGCCTTATCGATGGCTTTGGAGCCCACCAGGTCGGCCACTTCTTTTACCGCTGTTTCTACCGCGTACTTGTTGTTTACTTCGGTTTCCTTGATGAGGTCGGCCATGGCTGCATCGCCATCAAATTCGTAACCATCGTACCACGACCAGAACTTTTTCCCGAAGTACGACGATGCGCTGCCCATGTGCTTGGATCCTACTTTGGCGGTTTTTACAAACAGCTTAAAGGGCGGCACTTTTGTTTTGTCGGCAAAATCATCGGCAAAGTCGAGGATCTCGGCCTGCATCAGGTCTTCCAGGTCGGCCTGTGCTTCGTTGCCACAGCTGCCAAACAGGTTGGGGTGAAAAGAGAAGGCAATCATGGGGTGCCGGGCGCTCACAGCGGCCTTGGCCAGGAAGGGAATTTCTACCGAGCCATTAGCGGGTACATGCGGTAGGTAGAAAAAGCGGATAAAGCCATCGTAGGGCCGGCCCTGAAACACGCTGATGGGCGTAGTGGTTTCCACCGAATCGTACACCACATTCAGCGAACTACGCGGCACTGTGTACCAGCCACCCGATCCGTTGGCCACCGAGTCGATGCCGGTGGCGGGCAGGCGCAGCAGTTCGCCCCAGTTTACTTCCATGCCCTTGGGCCATACCACGCCTACCCGCACACCGGTGGCGGTTACATTGCCGTGGTTTTCTACACTCAGCTGCAGGGTGCGCTGGCGGCCGGTTCGCCACAGTGCCGGCGCAATGATGCGGGCCGTAACGTATGGATACTGAAAACTGGACACTGTAAACGACTGCGGATAAAACAGGGTGTCGATGCCCGGCAGGATGATGCTCACATCGTATACGCCCTCGTCGGCAAAATGTAGGTCGAACTCTGCCGTCAGCTTGTTGCGCAGCGAATTGCCATGCACGGCACGGGGTGCCAGTACGGTGCCGTTTCGGCTTAGCTGCACCTGCGTAGTGCTATCGAGGCCGCCGCCAAAAATGGTCATGGCTGCTTCGCCGCCGGAGGCACCGATCTTGGGTGTAAAATATTCAACACCAAACACATCAAACGCAATCAGCGAGGTGTCGCGGTAGGCAGGGCACACGGCATTTTGGCCAATGAGGCGTACGCTGTAGCTGCCGGGCAGGTAGGTGCGTAGCGGCATGGCCAGGCTGCTGCTGGCAAGGCTATCACTAAACCGCCAGTTGTACACATCCACATTTTTTTGCTCGGCCCGGAAGCCAAACTCATTGCCCATGCGTTCGTAAGTAGCCGTTACCACGGGGTCGCGGTCTATAAACTCCGCCGTTACGGTGTAGCTCCAGCAGCCACTGCTGGTCATGCGTAAGTAGAGGCTATCAAAAGAGGAGCAGTTGAACACGAGGGTATCGGTAAAGCTGGCATCGGTGGGCAACGCTGAGCTGCCACCCAGGAAGCGGGCAGTCGCCAGCACGGGGCTGGCGGCAGTGCGCTTCTCGTAAATGTAGGCGTACAACCAGCCATTGCCCGGGTTGGTGCTGGTAGCCCGAACAATGTAGCGGATGGTGCCGCGGCCCGGCTTGCGGGTTATGTAATAGTCATTGGCATCCGTAATGCCTGCGGCTGAGTAGCCAATATTATCGGTAGCGGTACCACCCAGCGGCAGCGGCGTAGCGGTGGCAAAGCTTTGGTTGGCCACTTCTTCGGGCACGGTTGTATTCACCAAATCGTACGACCATGCATACTGCCAGGCACCCAGCGAGGTAATGCGGTGGTAAAACGAATCTATGGCGCGGCAACTGACCGTAAAAGTATCGGTAAGGGTAGTGCCCGGCGCATGGCTGGTGCCTTTTATGTAGCGGGCAAAAAGGTTGCCGCTCAGTTTGCGCCCATCGTACCCGTAGTGGTAAAACCAGCCATTGCCGGCGCCCATATTGGTAGCCCGTACTATTACCCGCAGGGTGCCAAAGGCTGGCAGTTGGCCTGCAAAAAAATCATCATTGTCGGCTGTACCGCCCTGCACATACCCAATATTGCCACTGAGCCATTGGCCATACATGGCTGCCGTTGCTTTGCCGATGGTATTGTTGTCTTCATCGTCTTGCGGTATGCGGTCCAATAGGTTGTACAGCACGGTATAGCCAAAGCTGCCCGAAGATGTAATGCGAACGAAATAGGTACCAGCGCGGCGACCCTTTAGCACAATGGAATCGGCAAAGCGGCCGTTGGCTGCAATGCTGGTAGCCTGCATATACTCCGCCGCCACCTGCCCGGCTGTGCCGCGGCTATCGTACACGTACACATACACATAGCCGGCGGCACTGCCGTTGTTAGTGCCATTTACTTTCAGGTGCAGTGTACCGTTTTCGGCCAGCTCCACGCGGTAGTAGTCGCTGGCATCATCCGTGCCATTGGCCAGGTAGCCAATATTGCCTTCCAGTGTGGTGCTTGCTGGCAGCGAAACGGCGGTTGTGGTATCGGCATTGGGTTCAGGGTCTTCGGGCACGGCATTCAGCAAGTCGTACTGGATGCTGTAGTTAAACGCCCGGCTCGATTCGAGGCGCATAAAGTACTTACCCGCCTGGCGGCCGTACACATAAAACGTGTCGGTGACGCTGGCATTTACAGCCACGCTGCTACTACCCACGTATTGGGCCAGCAGTTGGCCACTGCTGCGCCGTTCATCGTATACCCTCAGGTACAAAAATCCGCTGCTGATACCACGGTTGGTGCCGTTTAGTATTACCCGCATAGTACCATAGCCGGGCAGCTGGCCGGCAAAAAAATCAAACTCATCTGTACCAGCGCCGGCGGCATATCCAATGCGACCCGCTTGTGGCAGGCCCGAGTTCAGCAGCATGGCGGCATCAAAATTATCGTTGGGTTCGGGGTCTTCGCTACCGGTATCCTGCACCATCTCGTACCTGAACTGGTACGAAAATGCCGCACTCGACGTGAGTCGAACGAAAAACGAATCGGCCAACTGGCCGGGCACGGTGATGGTGTCGTGCACGGTGGCGCCCACTGCTATGCTGGTGCTTTTGCCCACATAGCTGGCAAAGCGGGTGCCGGCGTCCTTGCGCTTATCGTAGCCATACATATACACATAGCCCCGCTTGCTATCGCGGTTGGTAGCGCTTACCACAATTCGGACGGCGCCATCTTGCGGCAGGCGGGTGGCGTAGTAGTCATCATCGTCGGCCCCGCCATTGCGGTAGTAGCCAATAATGCCGGCCTGCCAATGTGCAGCGGCAAAAGGGATGGCGCTGGCAAAGCTGTTGTTGGGCTCGGCGTCGGCCACGGGCACATCGGTCATACGGTAGGCCAGCTGGTACTCAAAGGCGGTAGAAGCGATTAGGCGGAAATACACGGTATCGGCAGCCCGGCCCCGCAGGGTAAATGTATCGGATACCGTTTGCCCCACGGCTGCACTGCTTCGCTGCACATAGTCGTCCATCAGGTTACCGTTCATTCTGCGCCGGTCGTACACATACAGGTACAGGTAGCCACTGCGGCCCGATGCATTGGTGCCCTGCACTGTTATTTGCAGGCTGCCATTATCGGGCAATATGCTGTAGTAATAGTCATCACTATCGGGTACACCCGCCTTCAAAAAGCCCACATGACCCGCTGCCGTGCTGCCGGCTGCCAGTGGCACGGCCTGTGCGATTGTGTTGTTCGGCTCCGCATCATTGGCCGGTGCATTCGTCATGTCATAGCGGGCTGTTATGTTGTGGCAGCCGGCGGCCGTCAGCCCGATGTAAAGCGAATCGGCCAGCAGGCCCCGCAGTACAATGGTATCATTGACCGATTGGCCGGCGGCGATGGAAGTAGTAGCGACATAGCCCGCAAACAAGGTTCCGGCGGTCTGCCGGGCATCGTACACGTATACATACACATAGCCACTGCTGCTACCGGTATTGCGGGCCGAGATGGCGAGCCTGACGGTACCGTTGTCCGGCAGCAGTGTTTTGGCAAAAAACGTTTGCGGACCGCACAGTGAGGTGCTGAGCTCTTCGTTGGCCGCAAATACTTTGGCACTGCCAAAGCTATTGTGTGGCTGCGCAAGGGCGGGGCCGGCGGCTATCAACAACAGGATGCTGAACAATAGGGAATAGGGTAGCAGCGGTTTCATGGGCACTTATTTTTAAGAAAGCAGGTGACAGATGCGGGTGGCTGCAAAGGCGAGGCAGCAAGCGCAACAAAGGGTTAAAAAAAGACTCGCACAAAGTTGATGGGCAGCCTTCGCCGCCGCAATACAGGTTCCTGTACATATTGCCTATAGGAAAACCTGTAATTTGAAAAGGGCCCTTTACCGCAGTATTTTTTGCGGCTACATTTATTGGCTAAGCCATTGGCGTATGAAAGCTGTAATATACCTGTTGTTGCTGTTGCCGGTGCTGTGTATGGCGCAGCCCAATATCGATTCATTGCAGCAACAGCTGCGCCGCAAATCGCTGCCCGACTCTACCTACATCAATACCCTGAACGAGCTGGGAACAGCATACTGGAAAGCCGGCAATGACTCGCTGGCCATGCTGCAACACCGCCGTGCCCTTGCCATGGCCAGGCAAAAGGACTACTACCTGGGTGAGGCCAAAGCAAGGCTGCAACTGGTACGCATGGAAATGGAGCGATTGGAAGATGTAGACGGCGCCCACCGGCAAATAGACACTGCCCTGCAGCTGGCCCGCCAGCACCAAAACGATTGGATTGCTGCGATGGCCTATTTCAGAAAAGCACAGTTGTACACGCTGGGTTTTTACGAGCATTATGATACTGTGCCACCGCTGTTTGAAAAAGCTCGCCAGCTGTTTGTAAAAATTGGCGACAAGGCTATGGAGGGATCGGTGTATGTAGAGCTGGGCACTTTTGCAGCTGGTAAGGGGCAGTATGCCAAAGCCATCGACTACATGCTGAAGGGCAAGGCCCTGCAGGAAAGCACCGGCGACCTGAAAGCCCTGCGGGCCACTGTGCCCAATCTGGGCGTGATGTACCTGAACCTGAAAATGTACGACAAGGCGTTGGCTGCGTTTGACGAAGCCGGCGGCATAGCTACCCGGCTGGCCGATCAGCGGGTGCTGGCTTTTGTAGATTACCAGAAGGGATTTCTTTACAAAGAGAAAGGCCAGTACACCGAAGCGATGCGCTACTACCAGCAAGCAGCCTCGCTGTATGAGGAAACAGGTGCCATGCAAATACTGACCAATGTGTATGCCCGCATGGCGCAGCTACATCAGCTACAGCATCGCTGGCCCGAGGCACTGCGGCTCAACCGGCTGGCCGATAGTCTCTATTTTTCTGCTATCAGTATCGAAGAATCTTTTTTTCACTACACCAATACCAACTACGCAAGGATATACCTGGATCTGCAGCGCTATGACAGCGCCATCTACTTTGCCAAAATGGGCCTGGATACCCTGATAAACACGAACGTGGTGCTGGCCGAAGAGATGGCCGTGTACAATGAGGTGCTGGCCAGGGCCTATGAAGCTACAGGCGCCTACAAACAGGCGTTGGTTCATTTCAAAGATTACAAGCGCTGGTCTGATACGCTGCTGAATGATGAAACAAAACAACAAGTGCTGGTGGCGGGTATCAGCTATGATTTTGACAAAATGCAGCAGGCCAGCGAGCTGCAGGTAAAAACCTTGCAGGCATCGAAAGCCCGTCAATCGAGAAACCTGCTGCTGGTAGTACTGCTGGCGGTACTGGCGGTGGCGGGCCTGCTACTTTGGAACTACTGGCAGCTACGCAAAAAGAACCGGGCCCTGCAGGCCAAGCAGGCCGAAATAGAAAAGGCACTGTACACCGGTCAAAAAATAGAACGGAAGCGACTGGCCGGCGAGCTGCACGACCACCTGAATACGCAGCTGGCAGCAGTGCGCTGGTACCTGGAGGCGATGGACATGCAAGCCATGACGCCCCAAAACCAGCAGCTGCACCAGCGGGTGCTGGGTGCCACCGCCGATTTGTACCGCGATATGCGCATGATATCGCATGTGCTGACACCCGCAGCACTGGAAGAAGACAACCTGCCCGGGGCGCTGGAAAAGCTGGTGCAGCGCATGAACGAAAGCCAACCGACCCGCTTTGCACTAACAGTGCAGCTGCAGCAGCCGCTGCCGGAGCGCATAGCCCGCGAGCTGTACGCCATGGCGTTGGAGCTCACATCGAACATAGCCCGCCATGCCGCAGCCACACAGGCATGGATAGTGCTGCAGCCGGGTGCCCATGGAGCGCTGGTACTGTCGGTGGCCGATGATGGCATTGGCATGCCTGCATCCGATGCGCATCAAGGCATTGGTTTACAAAACATACGCCAGCGGGTAGCCGATATTGGCGCCTGCTTGACGATAGCGCCCAGGGTACCGCAGGGTACCCATGTCAGCATTGCGCTGCCGCCCTTTTAGATAAGGCCGTTGCGGATGGCGAATTTGGTAATGCCCACCACATTTTTCACTTGCAGTTTCTTGATGATATTGTGCCGATGCGTTTCAACGGTGCCCGGGCTTAAAAACAACAGCCTGGCTATTTCGGCCGATGAAAACTCCTGGGCGATCAGCTTTACAATTTCAATTTCGCGGGCCGTCAGTTGCGAGGGCAGCACTTTGCTATCCTCTTCTTCATGGGCATTCAACAGCTCTTCAAATACAATATTGCTGATATACTTTTCGCCGGTACTCACGGTGCGAATGGCTTTTTCCAGCTCGGTGCGGCCGGCTTTCTTCAGCACGTAGCCCGAAATGCCGGCATTAAATGCTGCTTTGATCAGTTGGTGGTTTTCTTCTACAGTCAGCATCAGTATGGGCAGGCGCTTGTGCTGTTCCCGCAGGGCCATGGTCAGTTCAATGCCGTTTACATCGGGCATGGTCAGGTCGGTAATGAGGACGTCTACTTCGTGCTGGCGCAGGTAGGCCTGCATCGGGTGGGCATGGTTAAAGGTGGCCACCACTTCCATGTCGGGCATGGTAGCTATCAGCAGCCCGAGGCTTTCTAAAATGATGGGATGATCATCGCAAATGGCAATGCGCAGCGCCATAAAAATGTAGGTAAGGTTGGGAGCTGTTGAAAGTATGGAATTAATCGGACCCAGCCTGCGGAGCGGCGCTTGCAGGGTGGGTGCAGTGGCCCGGATGCCGGGGGCACGGGTCAGTGATTTACTCCGTGAACCCGGTGTATGCGCTGGACTTTTTTGCAGCACGGTTGTCCTACTGCTTTCTTTGCACGGTCATTTAGCTTGCCACCTGTATTTTCGGGTCTGCCGCCAGCATGGTAGGTCGTTGCTTTATCCTAATTTGTACTTCTATGCATTTCATGCGTTTGTTCGCCTGCGGTGTAGCGCTGTGGGCTACCGGGCTGATGGCCGTGGCGCAGCCGGCCCCCTGCCACTGCCCCGATAACCTACAACAGCTGGTAGCCAGTACCGAGGCCAACTACGCCGGCTATCCCACCAAAGTAAATGCCCGTACCCGGCCAGCTTACCAGGCGCTGCTGAGCAGCCTGCGGGCCAAAGCAGCCCGGGCTGATGGGGCCCGGGCCTGTTTTTTTGTGCTGAAAGAGTACATCCGCTTTTTTTACGACAAGCACTTTAACCT
>JALOMC010000084.1 GCA_025455665.1 Chitinophagaceae bacterium
CTGCCCGATAGCCGCCTGCACGTGGTGGGCGATGCCACCCTTACCGGCCGCTTGCTTCGGCCTGCTACCGGCCCCACCGATTTGCTGCCCCGCAGCTACGGCGCCATAGGGCCCGCGGGCCAGGCATTGGCGGGCACCAGCAATTTTGTAGCCAACCGGCTTGGTACCGGCGTTTACGAAGTGGTCATTACCAACGTGTCGGTCAACCTGAGCAGTCATATTGTATTGGTTACCGCCATTGGCACCACCTACCGCACGGCCATGGCTTCGGCCAGCAATGGCGCCTTGCTGCTGCGCTGCTTCGATGTGTCGGGCAGCCCTGTTGACAATGCGGTTCATTTTGTGTTTTACAGCCGATAGTACTTCCGGTTTTTTATAGCAAAAAGCAAAGCGCCAAAGCCCACAGGCCAGGCGCTTTTTTAGCAGTGCTACCGGGTACTTTTTTACTGCACCCGCTTGCCGGTCCGGTCTATGTAAAAGCTGGTTTGCTCGTCGGTCCACACTTTGGCAAAGCCGTGCAAAAAGCCTTGCCCGCGGGTGTAGGCAGGTGGTATCACCCAATTGCCCTTCGTGTCTATGTAGCCCAATTTGCCAGTGGCACTATCGCCCACAGCGCACAGCCCTTCGCTAAAGTCAACTACAAAGTCTTTAAATTTCAGCGGTATCGCTTCTTTACCTGTTGCGTCTACAAAACCTACTTTTTGGTTGACTATGCTGCTGCCATCAGCCTGCGGCGTTTCTCCGGTGCGAATGGCCACGCATACCAGGCCATCAACTATCACAGGATTGACATTGTCGTACTTGCCGTAGGGCACTACTGGCTCGCCCTGGGCATTCAGCACGGCCGCTTCGGTACCGGCTATCCCGGTACGGTTCACAAAATACAAGCCGCCCTGCCCAATCAGGCCGTCGCAATCCAGACGTTTGCGCAGTGCCCCATCGGGGCCGGTCAGTACCCAGCCACTATCGGTATACATGGCGTACTGCTTGTTTTGTTCATCGTAGTACAGCTCGCCAAAGCCGCTGATGGCAAGGGTGGGCTTGCCTGCCAAATCGCCAATGAATGTTTTGCCCTGCTGAACCAGTATATAGGTGCCCGGTACAATCTGTTGCGGCGCGGCTTCAAACTGGCAGGGCATTATCTCTTTCCCGGCTTTGTCTATCAGGCCATATTTATCGCCCTTTCTTACAGCCGCATAGCCGCTTACAAAAGGGAAGGCATTGTCGTAGTCCTTCAGCTCTATCGCTACCCTACCGCTTTTGTCGATAAAGCTGAATTGATCGCTGCTATCAGTTACAAGGGCAAGTTCGTCGGTAAAGCTGCTGGCATAGGTATACCGCATGGGAACTACCAGTTGGCCACTGCTGTCAGCAAAGCCGTATACATCGTTTTGGCGAACTACCGCCAGACCAGTGCTTACATCAAACGTGTCAATGAACTCATAGCGGTTTTCTAGTCCTATACGAGCTTTTTCGAAAAGCAAAGCAGCATCGGCCGCGTCTGTCTTTTCGCGGGTAGCAGGACTGCTGCAGCTGATGGCGGCTGCCAGTACCATCCACAGGTGCAAGATTTTCTTCATGGCGTTGCTTTAAGGTATTGCAAAGTTGTGCCTTACCCGTATTGCTCTGCTACCGTGTAGCGGGTATTTAGGCCCAATGAAGCCACCAGGCAGGTGCCAAAAAAAGCCGACCCGCTGAAGAGCGGGCCGGCCAGGCGTGCAAGTGTGTGTGAGAGCGGATCTACGTCTAGTTCCATTTTATTTGAAGGCCATTCACCAATCGAAGTATTTTGCCGGGTGCTACCGTTAGTTTGGCACCGGGCTTTATAGTCAGCGGCGTATCCAGTATACATTCGCCATTGCCGCCGGGGTCAATGATGATTTCGCTGCCTATTTCCAGTACGGCAGGCGGCCTGGCACCATTCATCCAGTTGCCGTTGGTAGTAAAGTTGCCATTGCCGGTGAAGGTGTACACGGTGGGCGTATCATCGTTCAGGATGGTACCACTGGCAAGAATGTTGGTGCCCAGTTGGTAATCGCCGCCTTCGGCCAGTATCAGCCGTATTTGTTTGTTGGGTTCAAAAAAGCTGTTACCAACAGGCCGTATGCGTAGCCTGGTTTGTGTGGTGTTTTTAAACAAGGTAATGCTGCCTTCGCTGCTGGTGTGCACGGTATTCAGCTTTTGCGAATCGAGATACTGCACGGTGTAGTCTGTACCCGCTACGGCATTGCCCGATACCAGGTAATTGATACGGATATCCTGTGGGGCCGATTGTGCCAGCGTAAACACAAAATCGATGAACTGACCCGAGTTTTCATTAATGTTCGGATTGGTAACCGACAGATTGAGGGCCCGACCGGTAGTAGCTGGCGTGAACTGCCCGATATTGAAGCGCCATACATCGGCGCTGGTGCGCAGGTTGCCGTACTGGTCTCGCAGATTCTTGATTTCTACCAGCATGCTATCGCCGGTAAATGCACCTATATTGTCTTGCGGCACTATCACCAGCTCATTATCGGCGCACCCAATATTGATGTTGACCAATTGGCCATTTGATAGCCGGCGCATGCTCACCTTACTATTGTTGATGGTACTACAGTCCACCGTTTCGTTATAGCTGATGCCAATGGCGTCGCCAGCATTGTACACATCATCGGTCGGGTTGGTTTTGCCAAATACAATCGGAGCAGTGCGGTCTATGATACCGCTGCTGCGCTGCGAGTAAACTACCCCAAAGCCGCAGGTCAGTTTCAACCTTAGATTATACCGGCCATCTGGTATGTCGGTAATGTTCCAGTTTACCTGTGTACCATTGATGCTGTTGTTCAGTTGTGCTGCGGTGCGTTCAAACGCTCTGATCCAGTTGCTGGTGCCTTGTAGCGAATATTCCAGTTCTACTTTGGTGAGGCCGGCCAGGGTGTAGCCTTTTATCACTACCGGCAACAGGTTGTTTTCTGCCTGGGTTATCACCCAGTTATTCTCGGGCACGGCCAGTTCTACTGCACTGCATTGGCTTTGAAAATTGGCACTGATGCTGCCAATCTTGCTCTGGTCGCCATCGCAGGCATCGCTTAGCATAAACTGCAGGCCCTCGTACGAAAACACCTGCGAGGCTCCCCTGCGTACCTTCACCAGCACCTGCACTTCACCAAGATAGCCAATGGTGTAGTTGATAGGGGTGATGTAGGGACTACCGCCCACGGTGATTTGGGCGCCATTGGGATTGCTGCTTTGCAAAAAGCTGAGCTGATAGGTGCGTGTCTCCTGGCTTTGGCTGGTGTTGCCCAGCTTCAATATGAATTCGGCTTCGCCATTGGGGTCTACATTGTTCTTTACTGGTTCCGGTATTACCAGTTGCATTTCATCGCGGGGTTGTGAGCCTTCTTCAGTAGGGCAGCTGCTGGTGCCGGCTACCAGCTCAAACACTGGCGTATTGTACACCGGGTCCTTTTTGATGTCTACCGAAAAGAAATCGCCATTATCATCATCATCCAGCGTGTACCCAATGGTGGTGCTATTGAGTACATTGTTTGATACACTGCCGCCAGTTTCCATTTTAAAAGCTACTTCTACACCGCCGCTGGCACCACTGCCACCTATTTCTAAGCCTATTTCTAGTGCTACAGCGGCGTCTATGTTCATGGCAAATTCTACCGTGCTGCGCCGCGAGGCGGTAGTGGTGGTAGTGGAACTGATGGGGCCGGCTGCACCATCAAACGACAGGTTTTTATCAAATGCAGCCCGCTTCTTGTTGTCATCATTGTTATTCAGTACCTGTTCCCACACGGCTATCTGGTTCGCATACTCCCGCTTTTTATCGGGTGTGGTGCCGGGGTTGTCGCGAAACATTTTAAGTGTAGGAATAATGCTGGTGCGAATGTGTTCTTCGGTGTAGATGTACTGGGTAGCAAAGCCTTTGTTGGCTACAATCAGCCGCTTTTGCAGGCTAAGGCTACAAGGGGCGGTGTAAGTCAGTTCATTGGCTACGGAGTAAATAAGATTGAGTGCTGCGCCAATGAATACATCGCCCTGACTGCCTACTACGCTGGGATTGTCTGATGTCGAAAAGTTTTGTGTGGTAGTAGTGCTCAGTACGGTTTCGTTGGCATTGCGGGTTTGGCTGCCAATGTTTACCGACCCTTTGATGCTACCCCAGATGCTGGTGGTAGTGCTAATGCCAAGTCCGGCTTCAAATTCAGTACCAATTTTCACTTCGGCCCAGGCATTGATGCTGCGATTATTGGCCGCAAACATGGTCAGGGTTGTTTCATTGGTTCGGCTGGTTTCCCAAAAGCTGAAGCTGTTATCGCCCGGCGGGTCGTGTAGTATCATCAGCGGTATTTCGGGCGATACGGTGGTGAAGGTGGCTGTGTTCGCTTTTACCCCGGTTACTACCACATTGCGATTCAGCGAGGCATCGGTGCGGCCAAAACGGTCTTTGAAGATGGCATTGAAGGTTTTGAAATGGGGCGCAATAATATTTGGAACGCCACCTTTCAATGCTACTTGTGCATTACCGTTGGTTAGCTTAAAGGCGAGTCGTTCGTTTACGTCTTCTTGCTGCACGTTGGTATTTAAAATAACAGAATCGCCAATAGCAGGGCAGGTGGTATTGCCCTGGCGTACCTGCATTGTAAACGTGCGTTCTACTGCTTGCGGTATCACCACATAGGCATTGGGGGCACAGCTATTATCCAGCCCGCTGATGCTGATGACGGGGGGGCGCTCATACACCAAGTTCAGCACCGCGTTGTCGGTAGTGATATCGCGGGTCAGCGAGTCTTTGGATGTGCGATTGTTGAAGAAGTCACGGATGTCGAGGTCAGATACATCAGTTACAAGAGTGGCGGCGGTGAACGAAAAGACTTTTACTTGATAGCGCCGCGCCGGCAGCCTTATTTCGTAGTAGCCGGTTCCCGGTTGGGTCTGCACCCGCTTGCTAAAGCATGAAGGCCTTGGATTGCCTTGTCCATCGGGTGGCAGCAGGTCATAAAATTCCAGCACTGCGGTACCAATAAACTCATTGCAGCCCGCCGTAAGCCTGCCCGAAATAACCCGGGTGGTAGTGTCGGTGAAATTGACATTGGCTACATTGCCATTCACCGCCAGGTTATTGAAGGCAGGACTGAACTGGTGATTGCGGAAGCGTGGTTCGTACCGATACGTGCCCGGATCGCTGACGGAGTTGGCCCATAGGCCAAAAGCACCCGGCGGATTGAGGAAAGTGGTACGCATGAAAAACTGGTTGTCGCGGAACATTTCTACACTATCAATCGGGCAGTTCTGCGTTTCTGTCAGTCCAGTGTTGGCATTGTTACAATCAGTACAGGTTTGTATCACCGCACCGGTTACACTGAATACGGTGGTGTCGGTAAAGTTGGCCTGGTTCAGTTGGTTGGTAGGAATATTGGGCGACAGATTGCGGCTAAGCACCGATGGATCAAAACCATGGTTGGGTTTGGACGGTCGTATTTCAAAGGCCGTGGCTGAGCCGATGTTCGGATCGGGGTCGCCGTAGTAAATATCGGGTATCAGGTAGGTGCCATCGTCTCCGGTAGTGGTAGTGTATACATGGCTGGCCGGGCTACCCGATAGGGCTACATTCTTTTTGGCACTGATGGTGATCCCTTTAACTGCCGTCCCGTTTCTGCTAATCACTTTTCCGGCCAAAGCGCCATTGGGTACTACTACTTTGATGCGCACCGAATCGGTAAAGTAGTTGGTGCCACACACCGTGCTCACCCGGCGGTAGCGTACCGTGTTGGGGTACACCGAATCGGTAAGAATGTAAAACGGCGTGGATTGCTGCGGCGTGGCGGCAGTCCATGCGCCCCAGGTACCATTGATTGAGTCAGCTTTTTGCCAGCTGATGATCAATCCCGGAAAAGCAATCGGATCTACCACCGAGGTGACCGAATCCGGAAACAATTCTCGCTTACGCGGAATGGTGTGAGCGTTGCCAATTTGGCCCCGTATTTGGGCTGCGGTGATGTTAGCCTGGTTTTCATACGCACCCATGTCCACTATTGGGGCGGTACCGCTACCACCATTGGGTACAAAAGGTACATCGGTCCGGCGGGTAGCGCCGGTAAAGTCGGTACTGAGCGCCAACGCACCATTTTCGCCGGCATCTATAGCTGGTGAGCAACCGCTGACGGATACACCATCATCGGCCGTGCGCCAAATATTGTCGTTGCCATCGCCATCATTGATGTTTACAAAAACGGGGTCCACATTTTTATTGCCGGTACCCGCCGGCACGCTACTGCCTTGTACGGTGCTGTAGCTAATGGTAGTAAAGCCATTGTTGATAGCTGCATTGGCAGAAGCTGTATTGCCCCACACAATGGAGCTGGCAAGGCGGGCACCGCTGGCGCCGGTTACAAACAGGCCACCGCTGTTGGTTTTGGCACTATTGCGGGCCACCGTGCAGTTGGTAAGCTGAATGCCACCGCCGCTGCTATAAGCGCCACCTCCATTCGCAGCAATATTGTTCCAAAATACTGATTGCTGCAGGTTGGGGATGCCTGATTCATTGTACAGGCCGCCGCCGTTGGCAGTGGCTGTGTTTTGTGCAAACAGTGCGTTGCGTATGGTAGGTGTCGAAATAATATTGTAAAGGCCTGCACCACTGGCACCGCTGTTACCAATAAAGGAACATTCGCCAAAAGTACTGTTGGCCATTTCGCTGTTCAGTGCTCCGGCGCCCTGCGGGGCAGTATTGTTTTGAAATGTGCAATTGGTAATGACCGGATTGGTCGACTCCCGGATGTAAAAACCACCGCCTTGCTGCGAAGCATTGTTGTCGGTAAACACGCAGCGGTTGATGGTAATACCGGCAAACACGCCATAAAAGCCTCCGCCCCAATTCCGCAAAATCACCTGTCCGTCCAGGTCGAGGGCGCCGCTGCCATTGGCATTGCCGCCGCTGATGGTAAAGCCATCGAGCACGGTAGCAGTCAGGTTGTAGCCCAGTACTACGTGAAAGGCGTTGTCGGTATTCACGCCCACGGTGCCCAGGTCGCCACTAAGTATGGTGGCCCCTCCGCTGCGGCTGGCAATACTGGTTTCGGTACCGGCAAAGCCGCCGTACACCCGTACATTGGTGCGCAGCCTGAAGGTGCGTTCGCGGCCATTGGAAGGGTTGGCATTGCCGCTGGCATCGTAGCGGGGCAGGTAGGTGCCGGCCGCTACCCATACCTCATCATTGCTGTTAGAGGCATTTATCATGGCTTGCAGGTCGTTGCTGGCATTGGCCCACGAGGTGCCGCTGCCATTGCCACTGGCTACCGGGCGTACATAGCGTATAATGGCCATGGCAGGCTGTGCCGCTGCCAATAAAAGTGCCAACAAAAAGAGGGTACAGCGATGTGGGTACATGGTGCGGTTGGATTTGTTTTGATGTAATGGCTGCGAAAAAGTAGGAAGGCCAATACTTTTTGAAACACCTGAGTATATGAACCGCAGCTATGGGTATGTAAACAACGTGTGGAGGTAGACGAAGACAATGGCGCACCAACGGAAAACGAGTGGTGGGCAACTGAGCAGAAATCAGCAGTTTTGCGCCAGCAAAAACAGTGGAGTATGCCGAACGAAGAAATTGCCCGCCTGAGGAAGGACTATAGCATGAATAGCCTGGATGAAGACGGTGTAGCGTCCAGCCCTTTTGATCAGTTTGGCCAATGGTGGCACGAAGCCAGCCAGGCCGATATACTGGAGTACAATGCCATGATGCTGGCTACTTGCGGGGCCGATGGAATGCCCGAGGTACGCACCGTATTGCTCAAAGGCTTTGATGCTGCCGGTTTCGTGTTTTTTACCAACTACAACAGCGCCAAAAGTCAGCAGCTGAGCCAAAATGCGCAATGCTCCCTGCTGTTTTTTTGGAAAGAACTGGAGCGGCAAGTACGGATCAGCGGGGTGGCAGAGAGGATCAGCGAAGCTGAAAGCATTGCCTATTTCAATAGCCGACCCGACGGTAGTAAGCTGGGTGCCTGGGCCTCGCCCCAAAGCCTGGTAGTGGCCGGCAAGGCCTGGCTGAAGGAAACCTTCGACTACTACAAAGAACGGTTTGCCCACGGCGAAATACCCAAGCCCCCGCATTGGGGCGGCTATCGGGTAAAGCCGGTGAAAATAGAATTTTGGCAGGGACGGCCCAGCCGCATGCACGATCGTATTTTGTACCAGCAGCAGGGCGAAGGCTGGCATATATCAAGGCTGGCACCGTAGTCAGTTATCTTGTAGAATATTTTCTACACGCCGCCTTTCTGTTGAACGATATTGAAATCATGTCGCCTACTATTTTCGACAGAGGCACATCGGTGCATTTTTGTCCTATCAAATTGAGTTTGTTCAGCGGTGCTGAATCACGATACTTTGACTGAGGGTTTTGCTTCAAATCAACATTTTTTAGGGTTTAGGGTTATGAATTGCGTCCTGCTGCTCTCAGCGGGACTCTTTTTTTGTGCATGCCCGAGCGTAGTGAAATGTACTACAGCCACAGCGGACGATGTAGGATAGCACA
>JALOMC010000085.1 GCA_025455665.1 Chitinophagaceae bacterium
ATGACCGCCACCGCCCAGCTGACAGTACACTACCTGAAACCGTTTCGTACCAGTAGCCTGCAGGCTACCGCCATTACACAAAAAGTAGTGGGCAACCGCGTATTTGGCACGGTGGAACTCAGCAACGATAAGGGCGAAGTGTGCGCCATTGCCTACGGGGCGCTGGCCAAGGGCATTAGCTTGTAGGGCGGATGGCTGGAGAGCCAAATGGCAGATGATGGATGGCAGATGATTGATGGCGGATGGCAGATTTGCGGACGTACCGCTTCATGGTTCGTCATCCCGAGCGGAGCGAGGGATCTCACGAATCGGAGACGAGGTTCAGTTAGCAGTGGGCAAGGGGCGGTGTTTGGTGTTCGGTGTCCGGTGTCCGGCAAAAAATCCGTGCAAATCTGCTCATCCGCGGGAATCCGTGTCCCTTTAAACAGTTAGCAAGGGGTGGTGTTGGTTGTCCGGTGTTTGGTGTTCGGTGTCGGGTGTTCGGTAAAAAATCTGTGGAAATCCGCTCATCCGCGGCCATCCGTGTCCCCTGCAACAGTGGGCAAGGGGCGGTGTTTGGTGTCGGGTGTTCGGTGTCCGGAAAAAATCCGTGCAAATCTGCTCATCCGCAAAAATCCGTGTCCCCTTCAGCAGTGGGCAGATTGCAATTTGCAGGACTGTAGTGTACCACCTGCTGCGCTACCCATTGGGGCGGCGCTGGCGCATCTGTTCTTCCAGCTCCTTCAGCTTCTTCATCTGTTCTTCACTCAGCATTTTTTTCAGCTTTTCGTCGCGGGCATCTACCAGCTTTTGGCGGGCTTCGGGGCTCGGTCGTTCGCCGCCACCGCGCAGCTTATCCATCTCTGTATAAAAATCGGTGTATACAGGTGTGATGTCTTTCACCTGTGCTTCGCTCAGTTTCAGCTCGGGCTTCAGCCGCTCAATGGTGCGGGCCACCCGGTCGGCTACCGGCATGGGTTGGCGGGGACCATCTTGCGCCAATAGTTGGGTGCCCATCAGTATGGCAATGGCCAGGCTTAGTACACGCAGTGTTTTCATAAATAATGGTGGCTTTAAAGGGTGATTAAAACGACACTGGCAAACAGCAAGCTGCCAGTGTACCAGGTATTAGACGACTTTGCAGCCAAAAAGTACACACTGCAGCGCCAAGTGGCGCCAATTTTTATTTCAGCAGGGCCTGCCAGGCAGCCTGGTTTACCTGCACCGGATATTTGCGGCGCAGGCGCTCTACCCAGCGGGTTTCCAGTAGTTGCTGGTAGTCGCTCAGGGCATAGCCGCGGGCTTCTTCAAAACTACGGATATCGCCACCGGGCCGGGCAGCCAATATGTGGGTAAAGCTGAAGCTACCGTCCAGTTCATTTTTCTGTAGCGCAGTAGCCGATCCTGCTACCGGTGGCCAGGCAGTGCCGGGCAGTTGGCTGGCTTCAAATCGGCCGCTGTCGGCCACAATGGTTTCCTTCCACTGCTCCATGTACTGGCGCCACTGGCTGGCATCTTTGGCCAGGGCCTGCCCAAAGCGTACTGCCGATAGCGAATCGGTGGCGGTAACCACCAATGCCAGGGCACCATCGCCCCACACGTATTTGCTTTTATGCTCGAGGTAAAAGCGGTGCAGGCCGGCGCTATCATTGGCGGCTTTGGCCCATACCTCTTTTTCCATGGCGGCAAACAGCATATTGGCATCTTTAAATTCCTGTAGTTGGTCGGCAAAAGCAGGTTCCAGTTTTTCCAGGTGCTGGCGGTAGTAGGTAGTAGCCGACTGCAGCTGGTAGTCGCGGTAGCGTTTTTCGTAGTCGGCAGATCGCCAGTTGCCCACCGCCCGGTTGTACATCACCCAGTTTTCAGCCAGGGTTTTCTCAGGGCCAATGGTAAACAGCAGGGTATTGTTTTGAACGGTCATACCGGCGGTGCTGCCATTGCGCAGGGCCGAGTCGGTGTAGCGCCAAAGGGCTGCTTTATTCACCGGCATTTCTTTCAATTTCAGCAGCGCATATTTCCTTTCTATAGCAGCCTGCCGGGCCAGTTCGGCACGGTCGCTGCTTTGCAGCTGTTGGCGCAGGTTGGCCACCGCTTCTTCATTGTCCGGGCTGATAGCCGGTATTTTTTCCAGCAGCTTTACCAGGTGCCAGCCATAGCTGGTGAGAAAGGGGGCTGAAACTTCGCCGGTTTTTTGCAACGCGAAGACGGCGTTTTCGAAGCTGGCATCGTAGGTACCTACCCCCATTGGTGGCAGCACGCCGCCCACTGCGTACGATGATCGGTCGGCGCTGTACTGCAGCGCTGCCTGCTCAAACGACAGGCCCGCCTGCAGCAGCTGGTACACCGAGTCGGCCGTTTTTTTACCCGCTGCTATACTGGCCGGTGTGGGGTTTTCGCCGTTGAAAATCAGGATTTGCGCCAGCTTGCGCTGGCCGGCAGCGGGCCGCACTTTGTTTACTTTAAACACATGAAAAGCATCGCTGCCGGCAATGGGCTGACTGGTTTGGCCGGGAGCCAGCTTATAAATCGCTGTTTCGTACACATACGGAAGGCTGAACAGGGTAATCCATCCTACTTCGCCACCACGGGCCTGCTCGTCGGCATCGGTAGCATGGCGCTTTACCGCCTCTTCAAAGGGCAGGCCCCGGGCCAGTTGGCCGGCCACTTGTCGGGCCAGGGCAGCTGCTTGCTGTTTGCTATTGGCATCGCCGGGCGAAAAAGAAAAACCAAGGTGGCTGATGTGGCGGTCTTCGGCCACTCGTTTCAGTGCTTCTTGCAGCAGGTCTTCCATGCCACTGGTTTTGGCCACAAAGCTTTCTACCAGTTGTTCCCGGTAGTTGTACCATTCCTCCTGCTGGCTCGGCAGGGTATCCAGGCGCTGGTCGTAGGCATCCTGCACCTTCTTGTAGTTGATAAAGAGGGGCAGATAGTCGGTTAGTGCCTGCCGCCGGCTATTATTGCCGGCCGGGTTTTTTTCAAAGGCTCTCAAAAAACTGTTGACGGTAACCGGCTTATTGCCGTACGTAAAAAGAGTTTGCGCTTGGGTACTGCACAGGCTCAGCAGGCTCAGTGCAGCCATCAGTACTTTTTTCATGGAATAGGTAGTAGTTAGCAAGTGGCGGGTTGTGCGGCGGTCAAAACACGATCAGGGAATCGATGCAGGTTTGGCACCGCTTTTCAGCAGTATCAATTTATCCAAATCGGTCAGGGTCAGGTTTTTGGCAATGATCTTTTTATCGGCATCCAGCAAAAAGAAGGTGGGCGTGCTGCGCATATCGTAGAGCTGCCGAAAATTGGGCTTGCCGGCTTTGTCTTCGGCTTCCCGCATGGCGGCGGGTTGGTGCACGTGGGTCCATCCTTTGCCCCATTGGTTGATGAAGCCGGGCCAATCATTCAGGCTCGATTCGTTGACCATGACGGCATACATTTTCACGCCCAGGTTTTTCCAGCTGGTATTGTACAGGGTGTCCAGCTTCGGCATTTCCTCGCGGCACTTGCCGCAATGCACATCCCAAAACAATACTACCGTAAATGCGCCCTGCTCCTGGTACAGTGTTTTTAGCTGGTTGGCAGTGTCTACCAGCTCCATATCCCAGGCTTTGGCACCCAGTTGGTTGGCCATCAGCATGTAGGCCCGGTCGCGTATGATTTTCATTTGCTTTTCCGACAGCCAGTCTACTTTTTTATCGCCGGATAGCTGGGTTTCGTACACGTGCAAAAACACTTTGTCCTGCCCCATCAGTTTGGGATACATGTAGTGGTCTACAAAGTAGCTGATAAGGTAGCGTTGCATCTCGGGGTCGTTGCGGCCCAGCGCCATCATCCAGTTGTATTCGTATATCACCGAGTCGGCATCGGGGGCTACCCAGTTTTCGAGGTAGGCGCTCAGGCGGGGCTCAAAAATGGGTGTGCGTACAAATCGGCCATCCATAAAGTCGATATTGTCCCAATAGTGTTCTTTGCCAAAGCGGTACTGGGCAATGGTATCGGCACGGTTTTTAGGCTGGCGCAGGGCAGGCGGCAGTGGCACCTCTTCCATTGCGTTGAACAAGAGGGCCAGCATCGAATTAGGTTGCTCTTTGGCCAGGTTGCGGCGATAGGTCAATATTTCCCCATTTAGCTGGCGTATGCGGTCGGTGGCAGCTTCGCGGGCTGCGGGATCGAGGGAAGGCAGCAGCTGCTGCAGGCTATCGGCCCGGCCGGCCCGGGGACTTACATAGCGGGTGTACGCCAGGAAGCGGGTGTTCTCTGTATTACCTTCAAACCGCAGCGATTGCTCCAGCCGGCTCGAATCGGCCTGTACCAAAAAATCCTGGTCCTTGTCCAGCAGCATTTCGAATAGGATGCTTTTGGCGGGTGATGCCACGATGTACACGCCTGGCTCCAGCGGTTTGGTGCGTTGCAGCAGGCCATTACTGTTTGCATCAAGGCGTACACTGTCTACCAGTGTTTTGATGCTGCCGTAGTAGCACGCCAGGTACAGCCATTGGTTTTTGAAGGGCTTTACCTGAAAGGCAATGCGGCAGCCGGGAGCGGCGGTCGGTTTGGCAGCTGGCTTGTGCTGTGCCTGGGCGGCGGTGCCAGCCAGCAAGGCCAGGAATAAGAAAGTACGCATGGTTCTGAAGCGATTACGATACTGGGCGGTGCGGTAAAATTACAGGGTGGGTAGTTAAGGAAGGATGAATAGTACCCAAAGCCGACAGGACAACCTATTTTTGACTAAAATCGAGCGTGTGATGAATAATCAACTAATCCAACTTCTCAACTCCATTGTCCCACTCTCCGAAGGTTTGCTGGAGTTTCTGAATGCCAAACTGGAAAACCGAACTTACGAACCGGGCGAGCTGCTGCTGAAGGAAGGTCAGATCAGTAGTTTTATTGCATTTATCGAGAAGGGAATTGTACGCTCCTACTACTACAAAGACGGTGAGAAAATTACCTCGTGGTTCATGAAGGAAGGCGATGTGATCATTTCGGTGGCCAGCTTCTTTAGCCAAACGCCTTCCAACGAGGTCATTGAGGCTTTGGAGAAGGTATCGGTACATGCTATTTCGTACGAAGATTTGCAGTATGCGTACATGCATTTTCCTGAGTTCAATGTATGCGGCCGTGTGCTCACCGAAAAGTATTATGTGATGAGCGAAGAACGCTTGTATATGCTGCGCAAAAGAACCTCCAAAGAGAAGTATCATTACCTGTTGGATAAGCACCCTGATATTACACAGCGTGCACGGCTTGGCGATATCGCTACGTTCATTGGCGTGAACCTTGAAACCCTTAGCCGTATTAGATCTGAGAAGATTTGACATTTCGCAACCGTCTATTTTGACATAGCGCAAACAGTGTGTTTGACATAGCGCAAAAACGCCTCATTTTTTGATAAATAACAAGCATCGATTTTGATGTAAGACAAATTTTCGAATAGAGGTTTTGCATTTGCTTTGATGTCGTAAAAGCAAAGCATGCGCACACTGGTTGCTCTTCATGTTTTACTACTCTGCACGGCCTGTCACAAAGAGTTTGTATCGCATCAGGAAACACCGGTTTTGAAAAAGGTGAAAGCAGCTGTAAAAGTGGTTCTACCCGCCGCCGATTATCAGCAAATTGACTGGAACCAAACCATGCCGGTGACTACCAGCTCTGCACAAGTGCTGGCCTACCACGTGAGCCTGCCTGCTATTACTGCCAACACCTATCGGTTTTTGCTGGTGAATCTTTCCGGCGACAGTGTCGGGGGTGTATTTGCCAACGAAGTGGTGTACGAGGACCTGCATGGCGGCAGGTACCCGGTGCACGTGTACAATCAGCACTTGCAAACGGGCACTCGTCGCTCTTACGCCACCCGGGGCCAACTGGTAAGTGAGCGGTCGGCTACTGCTGCCCTGCTGCCCGCTTCGCTTGTGTCAGCTGGTATCCGGTTGCCCTTGGTCACGCTGACTGGCATTTTCCGAACACCAACGGATCCGCCGGACGCCAAAGGTGCCAAAATGGCAGCAATTGATACTTATATTTTGGCTGCCGTGCTGGGATTTGAGGAGCCGCTTGACTACGAGGACAACCAGCGGCAACAACCGAGCGGCGTCTTGTACTACGATCCTTTGCAGGGGGGCCGGCCTATAAATACCGGTCAACCATTGATTACTTGGGACTTACTTAACTGATTGACATACAAACACCTATTTCATCACTCCCCTTCAAAAAACGACACTTACAATCCATTATATCTGATACACATTACCACCATATCGCCAGAAATGCTGGTGTGACCTGTGTTTGATATCGACTGCTTGCGTGCCAAACACCCCTGGCTGGGCTTTCAGGTCATTTACTGCTGCTAGACAACGACTCGCAGCCTCAATTTTAGTGTTAAAACACTGTGTTGAGGGTGTGCGGGAAGCCTTTTCCACACGATTTTGACATTTGTCAAATTTTCGAATGCATGTTATGCCTTTGTTTTGGTAAAATTTCAGGCCATGCAAAGGGTAGCAGTAGTATTACTGGTTTTGCTGGCTGCAGCGTGTTCGAAGGAGAAAATAGTTTCTGACCCGGCTAACCCCGGAGGTGACAAAGCGGCAGCTTATCAAGAAAAATTAACCAGTCCGGAAAGGCAGGCACGGGAAACCGTGAAAATGCATTTGGGTCGAAATCTCGACCTGCGTACGCTTCTTGAGCTCGATTGGGAAAAGTTTTCCATCGTGCGGAAGAACAGGAACATGATTGCTGTTAAGATTCCGTTGAAGAATTGCGACGATCAAAATTTCAGATTCTTACTAGTAAATATGGAAAAAGGGAAGCCAACCACCTTTTTCCGGAATGAAATCAGATTTGCTTTGAAGCGAGGCAAGCGTGGATTGCCTGAGCTGGTCCGTAATTACGATTTCCAGCGGCGCAAGTGGACTGAGTACGACCTGCGGTCGAACAAGGCCCGCAACAATACAGGTCGCAATGTCGAAAAGAAATCACTCGTGGCGCCTGGCGGCTCACTTCCGCTTATTACCATCGTGGGTACCTACAGCGACGGTTCGGCCGGCGGTGCCTTTAGCGGCGATATAGCCTATATGATGGCAGGTATGTTTGGTGTAAGCACCAATGCTGGCACGGGCAGCCTGAACAACGGCATTCTGGACTACCTGGATCCCTTGTATGTGCCCGACGCAGGCGGCTCCAACAGCCTGCTGACAGAGGTAATTGAATGGGAAATGGACGAAACCGACCAGGCCGATCAGGTGAACCTGAACGAGTACTTGAAATGTTTCGATAACATCCCTGACGCCGGCTCCAATTTCTCCATTAAGATCATGGTGGACATACCGGTTGATGCCAATCCTAATTCGCTGATTAATGTGGGTGCCACCGGGCTGAGCGTAGGCCATGTATTCATGACGCTTACCAAGAGCAATGGCAATCAGTCGGTCAGCCAAACGCTTGGCTTTTATCCTTCATCGGGCTTCAAAAGCCTGACGCTGAACCCTGTGACCAGCAAAATTGCCAACGACGGCGAGTTTGGCGACAGTCGGGAATTCAACGCCTCGCTGACGCTGGATGGCTGGAATGCCGCCGAATTCAAAGCCTTGCTGAATCAGCTGCGTTTCAACTCGACCATGCGGTATGAGATAGACGGATTTAATTGTGCCAATTTTGTTGGTACCTGCCTCAATGCTGTACGGCCTGGTACACTGGGCTCCATTGCTACCATGGGCGTCAATCCGCTCAATCCTACCGAGCTGGTGAACATCCCCTGGTCGCCCAATGGCGTTTACAAATCGTTGATAGACCTGAAGGTGTCTAACTCGCCGCTGGCCAGCAAGGTAGAAACCAACGTTGTGAAAAAAGCGGGCACTTCCGCAGGTCCTTGCAACTAACAAACACTGTTAAGTCACCAACTACCACACCCCCTACTATTTACTTACTAACCCATCTTGTTTGCACTTTTCCCGATCGCATACGTCGATCGATACCATATTGTTCCGGATTCCAATCTCAACAAAGGAGACGAACCGGAGGGTTTGTTTCAGGGTTTAAGAAAAAAGGCCTCAACGTCTGTTGGGGCCTTTATCTTTTTTGGGGGTAATGGGCAATATAAGAAGGGCGGTGGGCTGCCGGGCCTTGTACAGTGGCTGAGAGGCTGCGGGATGGAGGACACTACCCCGCCTGCCCTGACTGAGTGGTGGGGGCGGCGTAGTGCCGACAGCCCGAACGAAAGCCAGGCCTTGCAATGCTGCTGAGAGCCCCACATTCCCCGGTTCTTCGCGTCAATTGTAAGCCGGCAACCGGGCAACAACAGCAACGGCTGCCCCGGCATGAAAAGCCAAAGCAGCCGCTGCAAAAAGGAGCCGGAACCGTGTACTATTTCACCAGCTTCAATTCTTTGATGAGCTGGCTGGCGCCGCCCAGTTTATCCACGCACCACAGCACGTAGCGGATATCTACTACGATGGTGCGGCAGAGATCTTTATCGAAGTTGATTTTGTGGCTGAGTGCTTCGTAGTTACCATCGAAGGCGAGGCCGATGAGCTCGCCATTGCCATTGATGACGGGCGAACCACTATTGCCACCCGTGATGTCATCTGAGGTAATGAAACCTACAATGAGGTCTTTTCGAACCGGGTCGGCATACTGGCCAAAGTCTTTTTTGCGTAGCAACTCTACCTGGCGGGCTGGCAAATCAAATTCGTAGTCGCCGGGCTTGTATTTCTCCAGCAGACCGGCGGAGGTCGTCACAAAATCGTAGCGAACACCATCGCGGGGGCGGTAGGCCTTTACCTGGCCGTAGGATGTACGCATGCTGAAGTTGGCATCGGGGTACATCAGCTTTTTGGGGTTGGCTTCGCGGTAGGCCTTCAGGTACAGGTGGCCCAGTTCGCTCAGGGCGCCATTAAAAGCATCCAGCTGCGGCCGGTACTTGTTCCAGTTTTCGCGGTAGGTTTTGGCTGCGAGGTACAGGGGATCGTTTTGGAGGGTACCCGCATCGGGGTTGGCGGCCCACTTGCTCCATTTGGCATCGTCCAGCAGCATGCTGTTGGCAAAGGCCGATGCTGCCCAGGTTTTCCAGGTATTGTCATCGTTCAGGCTGCCAAAGCTTTGCTTGATGAGGTTGTAAAACAGGACGGGCTGCTGATCGGGGTTTACATCTTTATAAAAAGCCTTGACCAGCTGCCACAGCATTTGCTGCTCGCTGGGGCGGTTCAACTCTTTCAGCAGGTCGGCACGCAGTTTTTCCAGGTCGGCCACTGCTTTTTTAGCATCGCCACCGCCTTTGGTCAAAAAGCGTTCGGCTGGCTCCAGCCGGTTGGCAAACTTGATGACGGAGGGGCCGGTAATGCCTTGCTCGTAGTACTCCTTGTGTTTGGCATAGGGCTCCCAAGCTTTGTAGGCCCGCTCGTAGTTGGTAAACAGGTTGGCGTACTCGGTTTTGTTGTTCGTTTTTATCCAGGCGGCCAGCACATCTTCCTGTGCTTTTTTGGTGCCGTACACATCGTACTTCAGCAGCTGCTTGGTTTCGCCATCGTAAAACTTCCAGTAGTTGGCCAGGCTGGCAAAATTGCTGGCCAGCTGCAGTTTCACGCCGGCATCTTTCTTCATTTCGTCAAACATGGCTTTCAGCCGAATGTCCCGCATGTACACAAATGCCGGGTTCTTGATGTCGGTAGCCAGCTTCACCCCGTACGATGTTTCGAAGCGGTTGGTGCTGCCAGGGTAGCCGAAGATCATGCTGAAGTCGCCCTCTTTGATGCCCTTGAGGCTGATGGGTAAAAAGTAGCGGGACTTGAAGGGCACATTATCTGCACTGTACGCAGCGGGCTTGCCGTCTTTGCCCATGTATACCCTGAAAATGCTGAAATCGCCGGTGTGACGGGGCCACTCCCAGTTATCGGTATCGCCGCCAAACTTGCCTACGCTTTCGGGCGGGGTGCCTACCAGCCGTACATCGCTAAACCGCTCATAGGTGTACATGATGTACTGATTGTCTTTGAACATGCTGTACACCCGGGCTTCGTAGTGGGTGCCTTCGGTGGCTTTTTTGGCAATATTGTTCAGTACAGCGCCTTTGCGGGCCTCCCAGTCTTTCCAGCTCAGGCCTTTCATGCTGTCTTGCACCTGGGCGGTCACATCGTCTATTCTGATGAGAAACTGTACCGACAGGCCGGCGGCCGGTATTTCTTCGGCCCGGCTTTTGGCGTAAAAGCCATCCCGCAGGTAGTTGTTTTGCACGCTGCTGGCAGCGGCAATGGCGCCATAGCCGCAGTGGTGGTTGGTAAAAATGAGGCCCTCGGCACTGACGATTTCGCCGGTACAGCCACCGCCAAAGATGATGATGGCGTCTTTGAGAGAGCTCTTATTAATATTATACAGCTGGTCGGCCGTCAATTTCAGGCCTTTGGCCTTCATGTCGGCCAGTTTTTGGGTGCCCAGCAGGTGGGGCAGCCACATGCCTTCATCGGCCCGGGCGGCCAGGGTGGCCATTGCCAGCAGGGCTACAAACAACTTCTTCATACGCAAACAACTTGATTTTAAAGAACAGCAAACCTAACAGAAAAACCGCCGCCATCTGTTGAGCTGTAAGTGGTTTAGGTAACCATTAGCAGCATTTGGTGCCTTCAAACGGGTGTGGCAAATGGAAGGCTGTGCGATGCGCAAGCTGGCCGTACCTTTGCGGCCCCGCAGTGGGGTAACTTATATGATTGATAAACTGGAAGCCATCAAGGCCCGCTTTGAGCAAGTGGGCGTTGCCCTTACCAACCCCGAGATTGTGAGCAATCAAAAGGAGTTTGGCCGGCTGAGCAAAGAATACCGCCAGTTGGAGAAAATAGTACAGCCTTTTGAGCAATACAAGAAAGTGCTGGCCGACTTAGACTTTAGCAAAGAACTGCTGAACGGCGACGATGCCGACATGCGGGAGCTGGCCAAAGAAGAGCTGCCCCAACTGACCAGCCAGGCAGACACCCTGGAGGCGCTACTGAAGAAACTGCTGATACCCAAAGACCCGCAGGATGACAAAAATGCCATCCTGGAAATACGGGCCGGTACCGGTGGCGACGAAGCCAGCCTGTTTGCCGGCGACCTGCTGGATATGTACCTGCGCTATTGTGGCAAAAAAGGCTGGAAAGCAGCCGTAGTAAGCGAAAGCGAGGGCACCGTGGGCGGCTACAAAGAAGTGGTGGTAGAGGTAGAAGGCGAAGATGTGTACGGCACCCTGAAGTTTGAAAGTGGCGTACACCGCGTACAGCGGGTACCCGCTACCGAAACACAAGGCCGTGTACACACCAGCGCCGCTACGGTGGCAGTAATGCCCGAAGCCGAAGAGGTAGACTTTGAAGCCGATGTGAAAATGGAAACCGCCCGTAGCGGTGGCGCCGGTGGCCAAAACGTAAACAAGGTAGAAACCAAGGTGATACTGACGCACCTACCCACCGGCACCGTGGTGATGTGCCAAACCGAACGCACCCAGCTGGGCAACCGCGAAAAAGCCATGACCATGATGCGCACCAAACTATACGAAGAGCAAGTACGCAAGCAAGAAGAAGAAATAGCCCGCCAGCGCAAAACCCTGGTGAGCACCGGCGACCGCAGTGCCAAAATTCGCACCTACAACTACCCGCAGGGCCGGGTGACCGATCACCGCATTGGCCTGACGGTGTACAACCTGGATGCCGTAATGAATGGCGAGATCGAAGAGTTTATAGAAGCCCTGCAGCTGGCCGAAAACGCTGAGAAAATGGCCAATATGCAATAGGCTGCCGCTGCATTGCATAATAAAAAAGCGCCCCGACCAAAAGTGCGGGGCGCTTTGCCTATAAAGCTGTTACTACTAGTGCTGGTGGTGATGTTGCTCCGCGGTGAATTCTTCCACGCTCATTTCTTTGTTGCTGAAATTGGTCACCTTGGTTTCGGCCCATACAAACAGCTTGTCGGTCATCAGCTGGTTGTAGGTTTGGTCTACGTACTTGCGGTCCTGCATCATGCGGTCTACGTAGCTGTCCAGCCAGGCAGTGCTGTCGTCCAGTGCCGTTACGCCCATGTAGCCCATCATTTGGCGCTTCGCAAATTCCCGTAGTTCGGCAGGGTCTATGTTTAGCTGGTTTTCCATCATCAGCTTGTCGCTGATCAGGGTCCACTTCAGTGAGTTGCGGAATGACGGGAATTCCTTCTCCACCTCTTCAGCTGTTTTGGGCTTTTCGCCGCCGCTTTGCAGCCAGCGCTTCAAAAAGTCTTCGGGCAGCTCGATGGCTGTATTATTTAGCAGGTAGTGATAAATTTCATCGTGTACCTGACCACGCCCCTGATTTGCCCAATAGGCTTCAATATCTTCTTTTACCGCCGCCCGAAACTCGGCTTCGGTGGCAATGGCCTTGCCGGGGAACAGCTGGTTGAAGAACTCTTCATTCAACTCCCGCTTTTCTACCAGCCCAATTTTTGTAATGGTCAGTTTGAAGCGCTTGCTACCGGCATCGGCCACGTCGGTCAGGCCAAGGTCGCCGGTCAGCCATTCTTTTTCTTTGGCTTCAAAGGCTTCATCCAGGGTCAGGGTTACGCTGTCGTCCTTCTTCAGGCCCTGCAGCTGCGGGCGGAAGCTTTCAGCAAAATAGCTTACCAGCAGGCTGTTGGTTTTGCTGATACCATCGGCAAGTTCAGTGCCCTCGGCATCCACTTCGGTAAATGTCACGTTCAGCACCTGCTCATCGCTGCTCACCGCCTCGGGCTCGGTCATGTTTCCGTACCGGGTTTGCAGGCGGCCTACTTCTTCGGTCACCATTTCTTCAGTCACCTTTACCAGGCGGCGCTGGATGGTGGCCTTGGTCAGGTCGGCTACCTCAAATGCCGGCTTCAGCCCAATTTCGAAGCTGAACTGATAATCGCCGGGCAGGTTCATATCCAGCTGGCGCACTGCATCTGCATTGTCTGCGGTAGGCAGCGGCTGCGCAAATATTTCGGGGCGCTCTTTCTCAAGCCAACCGTTTATTTCACGCTCTACGGTACGCAGCACTTCGTCGCTGTACACACTGGCACCCATCATTTTTTTGATGTGGCCCAGGGGCACCATGCCTTTGCGAAAGCCCGGCACATTGGCCTGCTTGCTATAGTTCTTCAGTGCCTTTTCAAAGGCCGGGTAATAGTCTTCTTTGCTAAGGTGAACCGTCAGCTTGTCGGTCAGCAAGCCTACATTTTCCCTGGTTACAGTTGCCATGTTTTGTAGTACAGGTTTAATAATTGGATAGCGGCGGTACCCGGCTTATTGCCAGCCGCCCGGCCGGGCGCCCTGGTACCGTCCAAAAATTTTTGGGCTGCAAAGGTAGCGGAATAGCCGCAAGGCCGTGCAAGCTTAACAAAAGCAGCCTGCCCCTGCTTTTCTGCTACTACCCCGAAGATGTTTAGCAATCAAAAACTAAAATTATTAGTGTTAAAAACAAAAAGTATCTAACTTCACCACCTCAATAATTTTATATCGCTTACCATGGCATCGAAAAATTCAACCCCCGAAACAGAAGTTATGAGCAACAATGCGAATGCCGAAAAACTGAAGGCCCTCAAGCTCACCATCGACAAAATCGACAAGGATTTTGGCAAAGGAAGCGTGATGATGATGAACGAGCGGGCCGCTACCCAGCAAGAAGTCATCTCCACCGGATCCATAGGGCTGGATGCTGCCTTAGGCATTGGTGGCCTGCCCAAAGGGCGCATCATAGAGATATACGGACCTGAATCGAGCGGTAAAACCACCCTGAGCACTCACGTAATTGCCGAAGCCCAGAAATTGGGTGGCATGTGTGCCATTATAGATGCCGAACACGCTTTTGACAGCAACTATGCGCAAAAGCTGGGGGTAGATGTAGACAACCTGCTGATCAGCCAGCCCGACTATGGCGAGCAAGCCCTGGAAATAGCCGACCGGCTTATTTTGAGCGGTGCCCTTGATGTGGTTGTCATTGACTCGGTAGCCGCACTGGTACCCAAGGGTGAACTGGAAGGTGAAATGGGCGACAGCAAAATGGGCCTGCAAGCCCGCCTGATGAGCCAGGCATTGCGTAAGCTGACAGCGACTATCAGCAAAACCAATACGGTGTGCATTTTCATCAACCAGCTGCGTGAAAAAATTGGGGTGATGTTTGGCAACCCCGAAACGACCACCGGCGGTAACGCCTTGAAATTCTACGCATCGGTACGCCTGGACATCAGACGCAGCACACAGATAAAAGATGGTGACGAAGCAGTAGGCAACCGGGTGCGGGTAAAAGTGGTAAAGAACAAAGTAGCGCCACCTTTCCGCCAGGCCGAGTTCGATATCATCTTTGGCGAAGGCATCAGCAAAACCGGTGAAATCATCGACATGGGTGTAGAGCTGGGCATCGTCAACAAAAGCGGTAGCTGGTTTAGCTACGAAGGCAATAAACTGGGCCAAGGCCGCGATGCTGTTAAAGAATTGTTGAGAGACAACCCCGAGCTGGCCGGAGAAATTGAAACGAAGATTCGGGAGAAGATAAAAGAGATGCAAGCGGCATGATTATTGCGTGGCATAACATTGAACCATTATTGGACATACGGAGGCGATGTCTTTCGCTTGCACATCAGTAGTGGATTTTTCTGAAAAGCCGCTCCCACCAGCCAGGGAGCGGTTTTCTTTTGATGGCATAGTGGCCATCGAGTTACAAAAAATTGAAAGTTGTGAATGCTCTGTTTATTCAGAGCAAATAGGCAACAGCAAAGCGAAGAAATACTCAATTTTTTGCGCAGAAACATCCTTTCAGGGACGCAGTTGGCATAGCATCTTTGTGTCATCAGATGCTGATCAGGCATCGGCCCTTTAACCCTAAACCATACCCCCTCCCTACGTTACACCTGCTGCTACTGCGCAGGTGTAATTTGTTTTGTATTGCAGCTGGTTCCCGCCGCTGATATTGCCCGCCGGCAATCCATAGGTGCCGGTGGCAGCCTGCCGCCTACCTTTGCAGCCTTCCATTTTATACCTGCAAAAGGCCACATGCGCAAAAAGAAGAACCAAATCATTCGCGGGCTGGAACTAACAGCCTATGCTGCCGAAGGCAAAAGCCTGGGACGTACGCCTGAGGGCAAAGTAGTATTTGTAGAACGGGCAGTGCCCGGCGATGTGGTAGATGTATGGCTGACCCGCAACAAAGCCGACTGGGCCGAAGGCACGCCCGTAGAAATCGTGCGGCCCAGCCCACAGCGCATTCTGCCCTTCTGCGAACACTTTGGCGTATGCGGTGGCTGCCAGTGGCAAATGCTGCCATACGAGCAACAACTGGCCTACAAGCAGCAGCAGGTATACGATCAGCTGACCCGCATAGGCGGTGTACCCATTGATCACCTGCTACCCATTGTGGGCTGCCAGCACACCACGCATTACCGAAACAAGCTGGAATTTACCTTT
>JALOMC010000086.1 GCA_025455665.1 Chitinophagaceae bacterium
CCGGTTTTGAAAAGATGGCAGATGACAGTTGGCAGTCCGCAATTTGCAGTTTGCAAGGTGTTGCGTTGCCTTCTCAACCTTGACCTCAACCTCGACCTACTGTCTCCCGACTCCGGACTCCGGACTAAATAGGTGTTCGGTGTTCGTTGTCCGGTGTTCGGAAAAGTTGGCAGATGACGGATGGCAGTTGACAGTTGGCAGTCCGCAATTTGCAGTTTGCAAGGCGTAGCGTTTCAACACTCCACCTTGACCTCAACCTTGACCTACTGTCTCCGGTCTCCCGTCTCCCGACTTTCGGACTTCCCGACTCCCCGCCTTCCCAACTTCCGGACTTCCCGACTTCCCGTCTTCCCATCTCCCCGACTCATACCCCAGCAGCCGAACCCCTATCTTTCACCTATGAAAAAATTGCTGCTATCGGTACTGCTGTTGTGGGGTATAGCCAGCGTGGCCCAACAGCTACCGGCCTATCAATTGTTTACCGCCAACGGCAAAAAAGCCAACTTCGGCCAGCTGGTAAAAGCCATGCAGGAGCAAGAAGTGATTCTGTTTGGCGAGTACCACGACAATCCTATTGCGCACTGGCTGCAGTTGGAGTTTACCCGAAAGCTGGGCGAAGCGCAACGACTCACCCTCGGGGCCGAAATGTTTGAGGCCGATAACCAGCAGGCGCTCAACGCTTTTCTGGCGGGGCAGCTGTCGGCCAAAGGGTTGGATAGCAGTGCCCGGCTCTGGAAAAACTACCTGACCGATTATGCGCCGCTGGTGCAATATGCCAAAGAGAAAAACTTCCCATTCATTGCTACCAATATCCCCCGCCGCTACGCCAGCCTGGTGGCCAAGGGCGGCTTTGAGGCGCTGGACACCGTATCGGCCGAAGCAAAAAAATGGATGATGCCGCTACCTGTGCCGTACGATTCGCTGTTGGACTGCTACAAAAACATGCTGCAAATGATGGGTGGTCACGGCGGCAGTAATCTGCCCAAAGCGCAGGCGGTAAAAGATGCCAGCATGGCGCATTTTATTTTGCTGCACCTGCAGCCCGGCGTTCCCTTTATTCATTACAATGGCGCTTACCACAGCGATTACTACCAAAGCATCAGCTGGTACCTCAAACGAAGCCGGCCAGCGCTTCGCATCGGCACCATCAGCACTGTTACCCAGTCCAATCTTTCCCGGCTCGATAAAGAGCATCTCGGCAAAGCCGACTTCATCATTGTGGTAGATGAAGATATGACCAGCACCTACAAGTAAATACAACGTACCAGGTGCAAGACAGTGGTTTCTGCCGTTGGGATGAAGGACAATGAAAGTTTGCAATCGGCAGTTGGCAGGGTGTTATGTTGCCTTCTCAATCTCAACCTTGACCTACTGTCTCCGGTCTCCGGACGCCAAGAGATGGCAGATGACAGTTGGCAGTCCGCAATTTGCAGTTTGCAAGGTGTTGCGTTGCCTTCTCAACCTTGACCTCAACCTCGACCTCAACCTCGACCTACTGTCTCCGGACTCCGGACTCCCGACTCCCGACTTTCCGACTTCCCGACTTTCCGACTTCCGGACTTCCCGTGTCATGTCCTGAAAAAAGTTGACAGTTTTACGTTGTCCGTTCGAAAGACGCGGCACCTTGCTCTGTGGTGGAGCCGGTCCGCGTCTTTCGACCTGCCTGATGCACTTCTGCAGGCTTGCTGAGGTTTAAGGACCAGTGAGGCCGCTTGTGATTGTAGAGGTAGACAGCTTGCCGGGTAGCCTTGATAGCGTGGGCAATATCCAAGAACTCAGCTTCCAGCATGTACTCCTCTTTGAGGATACCGTTGATTCTTTCAGCAATAGCATTATCGTAGCAGTTACCGGCTTCGCCCATGGATATTTGGATTTTGTTCTTTTTCAACAAGCTGGTGTAGGCCCTGCAGCAGTATTGGATACCCCGATCAGAGTGGTGGATCAGACCACAGGTGCGGTCGCTTTGGCTGATTGCCTGCTTTAAGCTTTTGAGGGCACCTTCCACTGCCAGACTATGGTCTACATGCCAACCTACAATCTTGCGGGAGTAGACATCGCTGACCAGCGAGAGGTATACAAAACCACGCCGGGTGCGCAGGTAGGTAATATCGGATACCCAAGCCTGATGTGGCGCCGCAATTGTGGCTTGCTTCAGCTTGTTGTTGTACTTATAAAATGCATGATCAGACTGTGTGGTAACAGCATAGCGACGCTTTCGCTTTATCAGCAAGTCGTGACAACGTAGTAAATCAAAGAACTTATCGCGGCCAAAGCCACGGCCAAGCAGCTGTATCTCGGTACGCAACTCATGGTATAGTTTGCGCCCTCCCAACCTGGCCTGCTCGTGCCGACGGGCTTTTACCAGTTGTAGCAGGGCGGCTTCGCCGGCAGCGCAGCTGGCGCCGCACTGCCTACACTTGTAGTAGGCCTGCCGGCTTATACCCAGGTAGCTGCAAAGAGCCGTTATGCTGTATCGCCCTTCGAGGGAGGCTGCACAACTGTACCAAAGCTTTTTTTTAAATCGGTCTTGTACAGCTTATCAGCCTGCTTTACCAGCTCTTCCAGGCAGTCCTTAGCCAGATAAGCATCAGCCAGTTTCAGCTTCAGCTGACGATTCTCAGCCTCCAGTTGCTTCAGTCGATCTGTTTCATTCATCGTTTCTATCCTCACTATTTTGTTTAGCAAATGATTCTTACCCAACACACGAAGCCACGCCTGAACCGTACTACACCCCCCAATCCCATACTTACGCCGTACATCCGCTAAACTACGGCCCGACTCAATCTCCTCCACCACCATTTGCTTGAAGCTAATACTGTACCGAACAATCGTTCGACTTCCCTTTGATGACATATTGTTCCCCTTTTTGGTTCCATTCAATATGTCAACCAGTTTCAGGACGTGACACGGCCGGGGTAAGTCTGGAGACCGTAGTCTGTAGTCTGGAAATTGCGAGGCAAGCATGGCCACCATCTTCCGGATGATCGACTGCTTCAAGCACCTTGAAGCTTACCCTAACACCCGACAACTGACACCCAACACCGTACAGTCTTCTCCTGCCATCCGCCATCTGTCATCTGCCATCTTTCGGCTTATCGAGTGCTTCAGGCACTTCGCAACTTACCCTAACACCCGACAACCGACACCGAACAACTACCCGCTTCGTATTTTCGCCGCTCGTATGCACATCGATATTCTGACTGTACTGCCCGAGCTGCTCGAAAGTCCGCTGAACCACAGCATTATGAAACGAGCCCAGGACAAGGGCCTGCTGACCGTGCGGGTACACCACCTGCGCCGCTGGGCAGTAAATGAATACGGCCAGGTAGACGACTACCAGTACGGCGGTGGCGCCGGCATGGTCATGATGTGCGAACCACTGGTGAAAGCCATCGAAGAACTGCAGGCCGAAGGCGGCGCTTTCGACGAAATCATTTACATGACGCCCGATGGCAAGCGCTTTGAGCAGCGAGATGCCAACCAGCTGAGCCTGCAGGAGCGGCTGCTCATTATTTGCGGCCACTACAAAGGCATTGATGAACGGATACGGCAACAGTTGGTGACCCGCGAAATTTCGATTGGCGATTTTGTACTAAGCGGTGGCGAAATACCCGCCGCCCTGGTGGTAGACGCCATTGGCCGCCTGCTGCCTGGCGTTCTGAACGATGAAACATCGGCGCTGTTCGATTCATTTCAGGATGGGCTGCTGGCCCCGCCGGTGTATACGCGGCCGGCCGATTTCAGGGGCTGGAAAGTGCCGGACATTTTGCTGAGCGGCGACCCGCGTAAAATAGAAGATTGGCGCCACGAGCAGGCAGTACAGCGCACTGCCGAGCGGCGCCCCGACCTGCTCGACGATCAGGCCTGATACCGCTCATCCAATTCGTGCAGGCGGCAGGCTGGGTTCGTCGTCATATCCGCAGCGTGGGTGCTACTTTTGCGCCTCCCTTTTTTACCATCATGAAAAAGCTTTGGTTGACAGGTCTGCTTTGGCTGGCCGTATGGGCGCAGGCGCAGGTGCCGGCTTCCAAATCGGCATCGGGCCTCACGCCGCTGCAGCAGTCGTTTCAAACCAGTATTCGCAAAACCACAGTGCCCATTAAAATAGATGGCCGGCTGGACGAGGCCGTGTGGAAAGAGGGAAAGGAAATCACCGGCTTTTGGCGAAAGTTTCCTACCGATGGGGCCCCGGGCGCCCGCCAAACCCTGGTACGTGTCACTTTCGACGACAAGCATCTGTACGTAGGTGCCATTGCCTACGACTCGGGCAAAAACTTTATACAGACCCTGAAGCGGGATGGGGGCCACGATGGCAGCGATGGTTTTGCTATCGTGCTCGATCCGCTGAATCAACACACCAATGGTTTCTTTTTTGTTGTCAATGCCTTCAATTCGCAAAGCGAAGACCAGCTGACCACCAACAATGGTCCGAATTTTAGTTGGGACCATACCTGGTACAGTGCTACTACCCGCCATGCCGATCATTGGGTGGCCGAAATGGCCATTCCATTCAAAAGCCTGCGCTACAATAGTACCCAGCTCACCTGGGGGCTCAACTTTGTGCGCATTGATACCAAAACCAACGAGTACAGCTGCTGGACCAAAGTACCGGTCAACTTTGCCAGCTGGGACCTTGGCTACACTGGTGCCCTGCATTGGGAAACGGCGCCGCCAGCCGCCGGTAGCAATATTGTGGTCAATCCGTACATCACCGGGCAGGCCAGTAGTGCCCAAACCAATGGCAGCCAGCAGTACGATGGAAAAGCCAATGCTGGTTTCGATGCCAAGGTAGGCCTCACTTCATCGCTCAATCTCGACTTGACGGTGAACCCCGATTTTTCGCAGATTGAGGTAGACCAACAAGTAACCAACCTGACGCGGTTCAATATTTTTCTACCGGAGCGACGCACCTTTTTTCTTGAAAATGCCGATCTGTTTGCCAATTATGGCATTGACCCCATACGGCCATTTTATAGCCGCCGCATTGGCCTGGATGCCAATAACCAGGCCGTGCCCATACTGGCAGGTACAAGGGTTACCGGCAGTGTGACGCCTTCTACCCGCCTGGGGGTGATGAACATGCAGACGGGTAACAGAGGCGACTACAAAGCCGAGAATTTTACCGCTGTAAGTGTGAACCAACGGGTGCTGAAGCGGTCGAGCATTCGAACTTATTTTCTTAATCGGCAGGGTTTTTTGAGCGAAGAAGAGAAACGGCAAAATCCGCTGGCGGCTTACGGTCGCAATGCCGGTACTGAATGGCTGTATACCAATACCCCCGGCACCGTCAATGTGTGGGGCGCTGTGCACAAATCATTCAAGCCGGGCATTCACAACGCCGATCTGTTTTGGAACGGTGGCTTTGCGGTAGACAAGCGGCGTTTTAACGTGGTGCTCGACTGGGTAGATGTAGGCACCAACTACTACACCGACATGGGTTTTGTACAGCGCATCGAGAACTATGATGCCCTGCGGGATACCAGCATTCGCCTCGGTTTCAAACACCTGTACAACGAAATGCAGTACCGTATTTTTCCTGAAAAAAAAGCGGTCAATACCATTCGTATCAACCTCGAAAACTTTGTAGTGTGGAACCCCGATGGCAGTTTCAATGAGCGAAATCACACCTTCAGTACCAACCTGCAGTTTGATAATACGTCCAATATATCGGGCGGCACGCAGCTCAATGAAGTACAGTTGTTGTTCCCCATTTCGTTCACGGGTGCTACGCCGCTGCCAGCAGGCAATTATCGCTTCTGGCGCTACTTTGCCGGCTACGACGCCGATTTCAGAAAGCCGGTGGCTTTTGGCGGGCGCATCAGCGTGGGTGAGTTTTATGGCGGGCAGTTTACCTCATTGCGGGGCACACTCAGCTGGCGGCAGGTGCCCAATTTTAGCCTGGTGCTGCAGGCCGAGTACAACCGGCTGAAGTTTCCCGGCGAGTACGGCGAAGGCGAAATACTGCTGATTGCTCCACGCATCGATGTCAACTTTACTACCAGTATTTTCTGGACTACGTTTTTGCAATACAATACACAAGCCAACAATTTCAATATCAACAGCCGTTTTCAGTGGCGCTTTCGCCCCATGAGCGACCTGTATGTGGTGTACACCGACAACTACTTTACCGACCCATTGTTGAAAAACAAGAACCGGGCGCTGGTGCTAAAGCTGAATTATTGGTTGAATATCTGATAAGGTGCCGGCGGCCGTTAGTCGATGATCTGGCAAATTTTGGCGACATGTATCAGCGCACTGCTGTCTACCGCGCCGGTGCGCTTCAGCATGTTTCGGCGATGGTTATCTACCGTGTTCACACTCAGGTACAGCCGGGCCGCTATTTCTTTTGAGGTAGCACCTTCGGCCACCAGTTTCAGTATTTCCAATTCGCGGGGCGATATAATGTCGTGCTGTACCAATTGGTCGGTTTCGCAATGGTAGTGGTAAATCTGCTCGCCTATTTTGTAGCGGTACCACCATACTCCATCCGTCAAAAAAGGCTCGCTGTCGTGTATCAAAAACATACCCAGCAGCGGGTTGCCCTGCTCATCGTACAGCAGCGGAAAAGACTGGAAAATGCAGCGATGCTGACTGCCCTGCCGGCAGGTAATATTGCAGTTGACATAGGTGCTGCCATAGTTCTTTTTGGTGGCAGTGGAAGCAGTATGCAGCAGGTCGCAGGTAAAGCGGGTATTGCGAATGGCCGTTTCTACCTGCCGCGGCTGAATGCAAGAAATGATAAATCGGGGGCCATCGGCCAAAATCTCGTCGGGCTCGGCCCCAAAATAGCGGGCCGTATTTCGGTTGATGTAATAAATACTAAAATCGTGATAGCCAAAAAAAACCGCCCGAAGATTGCTGCGTTCCGCCTGATCGAGAATGGCACTTTGCAACAATAATTCCTTCAGCTGCTCCTGCGTAGGCTGGCTGGGGTAGTAGCGGTTCCAAATCTCCCGCACACGTTGATGCGCTTCCTCCGGCAATATCATGTATCAACAATTAGTGTAGGGCAGCACAAAAATAGTCATTTCGACTATTGGGGAATCTCCCCGCAGCAGCAAGATTTGCTATACCATTTACCATTAAGTCTAGTAAAACGAGCGGGGGACCAAACACACGGTCGCCCCTCGTTTTATGGTAATCGTGGATGGCAGCCGCACACCCTCCATTTTCCAAACTACCCTGAAGCGCATTCGAAAGCACAGAAGCCGGTTGTTCCGGCTTTTTTGCTGCCGGGCAGCCCGCAGCTTTACCTGCTGGGTTCGTAGTATGCCAGTATCTTGCTGCATGCTTTTTTTTAAAGTAAAAAATGCCGAAAGCCCCATAGATGGGTTGGGTGCTTTTGCGGCTGAAGCCATTCCGGCCCGGCGCAAAATTGGCAACCTTGGCGGCGAAGTAATAACCGTACGTACAGCCCGGCGCCGTGCAGCCCGTACCAAGCGGGTAGCCATGGTAGAGTTTGGCAATGGCTATGCCCTGGATGCCAGCATACAGCCCAATGAACTACGCTATGTAAACCATAGCTGCCGCCCCAATGTGTACATGCGCTGCATAGCCAATCGGGTAGAGTTTTGGGCCTTGCGGCCTATAAAAAAAGGGGAAGAATTGACCTGCAACTACGGGCCCACCCACCACGATGGGCAACTGCCCTGCCAATGCGGTGCACCTGGTTGTCAGGGCTTTTTATAAAGCACGTTACCGCTACTGTGTGGCAACTATTCAGGGCTGCAGCCAAACAAAAAAAGGGTGCACCGCAAGGTTGCGGACGATGCTGAAGCCCAACACCATTACCAGCGTAAGAAACACAAAGTAGCGATGCTGTACCAGGCCGAAAAATGGCCTCTGCCTGAGCGGAAAAAACGAGTGGGCCAGTGCCTCCAAATAATAGGCCATGATCAGGGGCAGGTAGATGACTGCCAGCAGATTGAAATCGGCAGCGGCTACCCAATGGCCATGTAGTAGCTGGTGAAGAGCCCGCTGTGAGCCACAGCCTGCACAGTAAAAGCCAAGTAACGACTGCGTGGGGCAACGAGGGAAAAAAGAAGCAGTGGCCGGATTGTGGGTATAGTACACCCAGCCGGCCACTGCTATCAGAAAAATAACAATCAGGAGCTGTGCTCTTGTCATGCGGATACAACGCTATTCAGAAGCAAATGCATTGATCCCTGCCCCTACGCCTATTACTACTACCAGCAGGATGTAGAGTGCAATGACTGCCAGGCCAATCCAAAAGCCAATTTTCGTCCATTTGCCAGCTTCTCTCGAGGAGCGTTCTGCCTCCTCATATTGTCCGGCAGCATAGCGGCTCGATACTTGCGCTGCATTGATAATGCCAACAATACCGAACGGCAGGCAGCAAAAGATGGTAACCAGAATAGACTCGACCAGCCAGTTTTTGGGCATGGGCGGGGGAACAATTTGTTGTTGTTGCATGTCAGCTTGGTTTAAAAATGGTGATGGTCAAACTTAGGATTTGCTTGGAAAGCGTGGATTATTTTTTCACA
>JALOMC010000087.1 GCA_025455665.1 Chitinophagaceae bacterium
GCACCGTTTTTAGCAGCTGCAGCAGCCCTTCGCGGTGCCGTATGTCCAGCTCATGATGGGTAAACTGCCGGTACTGCTGCTGCAGGCGTTGCTGGTTCCAGCGGGTATCGCCGGCAGGGCCGAAAAATACCGCCCGCTGGTTGTTGTCGATGCCATGCACCTGCCAGCCGCGGGCTGCAAACCATGCACACACTTCCGACCCTATCAATCCGGACGATCCGGTCACCAATATTCGCTTTGCCAAAAGAAGAATTGCTGATTGAGGCCACAAAATAAGCGGATATGGACGGAGGCATCTGAAATTGTGGGAAACCCACCACGCCTGCAGCCGGTGCAGCGGCTAATTTGCACACGCTGGAGCGTGATGCCGCAGCAGCACACTTACTAACCTTTCCTTATGTGCCGCATTGCCGGAATCGTAGATTACAGGCAGCCTGACCGGTTGCTGCAGTTGCCCGCTATGCGAGACAGCATGTGGCGTGGCGGCCCCGACGATAGCGGCGATTACTACGACGATACCGTGCCGCTGGCACTCGGGGTGCGCAGGCTGGCCCTGCTCGATCTGTCGGCTGCCGGCCACCAGCCCATGCAGGGGCGCCGGGCCATACTGGCTTTCAATGGCGAGATCTACAATTTCGATAGCATCCGACAGCAGCTACTGCAAGCAGGTTGCACATTTACCGGCCATAGCGATACCGAGGTGGTGCTGCAAGCCTACGAGCAGTGGGGCACCGATTGTTTTCAACAATTCAATGGCATGTTTGCGCTGGCCATTTGGGACCGCCAGCGCCAGCAGCTGATACTGGCCCGCGACCATGCGGGTATGAAGCCCCTGTATTATTTTCTCGATCCCGCTGCGCAGCAGTGTTATTTCGCATCCGAAATACGGGCCCTGCGTACCCTGCGCCCCGATTGGCCCGAAGATCCGCACTGGCGTATTCGCCTGCTGGCCTACGGCTTTATACCCGAGCCGGGCACTATGCTGCAGCACGTGCAGTGCCTGCCTGCCGGCCATGTGCTGACTATTTCGCTTCCGCAATTCAGCACCCACCTGCAGCCATGGTACCAGCCGGCTACCGATGTGCGGTATACCAATGCCGAGACCGCTAATCAGGCCCTGCGGCAGGCCCTTACCAGTGCTGTAGACCGGCACCAGGTGGCCGATGCGCCACTGGGGGTGTTTCTCAGCGGCGGTATCGATTCGTCCATTATAGCGCTGGCGGCAGCTGCTACCCGCCGGCAGCCCATTGCCACTGTCAGCCTTTACTTCGATGATGCGCAGCTGTCGGAGCAGGCCTATCAGGAAATGATGGTGGCCAAACTAGGCTCGCAGCATCACTCGTTTCGGGTAACACAGCAGCAGTTTGAAGAGGAATTGCCCTCGATTTTGCAGGCTTTGGATCAGCCGGGCAATGATGGCATCAACAGCTATTTTATTTGTAAGTATGCCCGCCAGGTAGGGCTGAAGGCAGTGCTGAGCGGCCTGGGGGCCGATGAACTGATGGGCGGCTATCCTTCTTTCAGGCGGCAGCGCTGGGTAAAGCCATTGCAAACGCTGGGCCCGCTGCTGGGTGCCAGCCGCCTGTTTGTGCACGATACGCTCAAGCGCCTGGCTTACCTGCAGTATCCCTCGGCCGATGCGCAGTATTTGTTTCACCGGGGTTATTTCAGCATTGGCCAAATAGCCGCACTAACCGGCTATAGCCAGCGCCAGGTGACCGATGTGCTGCAGCTACAACAGCGCAGCTCACAGGCTGCCAGTGGTAGCATGCTGCAGCAGGTGAGCCAGATGGAGCAGCGCCAATACATGCAAAACCAGCTGCTGCGAGATACCGATGTGATGAGTATGTGGCACAGTGTGGAGGTACGCCTGCCATTTTTAGATCGTGAAGTGCTGCAGGTAGCCCGGCAAACGGCCGATGAAATCCGGTTTGCCCGTCACCCGGCCAAAAAATGGCTGATCGATAGTTTTGCCGATCAATTACCGGCTGCCATTTGGCGTCGGTCTAAAATGGGATTTGTTTTTCCGTTTACCCGCTGGATGCGGCAGTGCCACCTGGCAGGCGCCTGTCATCCGCTTTACTTTCATATCCGCCAGCGGTTTTTGGCCGGGCGCTATCAGTGGAGCCGCTATTGGGCCTACCTCCTTAGCACCGGCGAGCCCATTGTGACCAAGGCACCCGGGCAGCGCATCCTGTTTGCGTCGCTCCGCACTTTTTCAGCCATGGGCGGTATCGAAAAGTTCAACCGCTCATTTGCCAAGGCCTTGTGCGAAAACGCCCGTGAGCTGAGCTGGCAGGTCACGCACCTCTCGGCCTACGATGAGCATACCGACGAACGCTACTACCCGGCAGCGGCATTTGTAGGCTTTGGCAAAAAGCGGGCACGGTTTCTCTGGTATTTTTTGCGCCAGCAGCGCCACTACCAGGTGCACATGCTGGGCCATGTCAATCTGGCTCCGCTATTTACCCTGCTGCGCTGGCGGCAGCCCCGCCGTATTCAGTTGGTACATGGTATAGAGGTGTGGCAGCCGCTGCATGGCGCCAGGCGCCGGGCGCTGCACATGGCCAGCGAAGTATGGAGTGTAAGCCAGTATACCGCCAGCAGGCTGCGGCAGGCGCACCCTCATTTTGCCGCACCTGTTCACCTTTTTCCCAACACCCTCGATCCGTATTTCCGCACCGGTTCGTCGGCGGCCCATTGGAAAGAGCCACCGGGCTATTTGCTCACTATTTCCCGCCTGCAAAGCACCGAGCAGTACAAGGGATACGATAGTGTGATCCGCCTGCTGCCGGCACTGATAAAACACTATCCGCAGCTGCGCTACGTGATCGGAGGCTCGGGCGAAGCGGCCGAACTGCAGCGCATACAGCAGTTGATAACCCGCCATGGCCTGGAGCAGCATGTGCTGCTGGCCGGTTTTATACCCGATGATGAGCTGCCGGCTTGCTATGCCAATGCGTCGGTATTTGTAATGCCCAGCCGAAAAGAAGGATTTGGTATTGTATTTCTGGAAGCAGCGGCTTGTGGGGTGCGCATCATTGCCGGCAATGCCGACGGATCGCCGGAGGCCCTGCTGCAAGGAAGGCTGGGCACCCTGGTAGACCCCGACAACCTGGAGGCTTTGCAGTCAGCAATAGAAGCAGTGCTGGCACTACCAGCCCTCAGCACCGCCGATCGGCAGCGGCAGCAAGCATTGGTACAGGAGCATTTCGGATTTCAGCGCTTCAAACAGCATCAAGCACAATTATTGCAGCCCGGCAGCAGGGCCAAACAACTTGCTGCGTCCTTGTAATTCAAATGGCACGACACATTCTTCATATCAATCCATACTACCTGCCCGATGTGGCATTTGGCGGCCCTGTGTTTTCGGTGTCGGCCCTGTGCGAGGCATTGGTAAAAACCGGCCACCGGGTGACCGTATACACCGTGGGCTACGAAGCAGGCGGCCAGTATCCGCTACACACCACGCTCAATGGGGTAGAAGTGGTATACTTTAAAGGCAATGCCGGCAGCCCCTGCCAGGTAAGCTGGCAACTATGGGCAGCGCTGGAAAAAAACTGCCGGCAGTTTGATGCAGTTCACCTGCACACCTGGTGGAATGTACTGGTGTTCAGAGCCATCAAAATTTTGCAAAGGCACCAGGTGCCTCATGTGGTGTCGCCACGGGGCATGCTCAGCGATTACAGCTTTACGCACCGTAAAACCTGGCTGAAAAAAAGCTTTCAGGAGTACATGGGCATAGGCCTGCTGGAAAAGGCGACCCTGCATGCTACCAGCCTGAGCGAAGCCGAAGACATGGCCCGGCGCAGCAAGCGATCACTGAATGATATTTTTTTAATGCCCAACCTGCTGAACCTGCAGCCTGTAAGCCAGCATCAGCCGGTCGAGGGCAGTTATAGCATTGGTTTTTTATCGAGGCTGCATCACAAAAAAGGCATTGAAGAACTGCTGAAAGCCCTGCCACGATGCCCGCAGGTGAGCAAGTTGGTGATAGGTGGCAGTGGCGACAGCGAGTATACGCTGGTACTGGAGCGGCTGATTCAAACACTGGGCATTGGCGATAGGGTATCATTTGTAGGCTGGGTAAAAGACGAAGACAAGCCAGCATTTTTTCAGCGGTTCCAGGTATTTGTATTGCCCTCGTTCAGCGAAAATTTTGCCAACGTAGTAGCCGAAGCATGGGCGGCCGGCAAGCCGGTGGTAGTGGCCAGCGGTGTGGGCCTTAGCAGCTATGTGGCCACCCACCAATTGGGCTGGCTGTGCGAGGCGGAGCCCGACAGCATCAGCCATGCACTGACTACCGCCTGGCAAGAAAGAGACCAGTGGCCGGCCATGGGCCAGCGTGCCTTGCAGCTGGTAGCCGATCAGTTTACCGATGATCGGATTATCTCGGGCTACTCTGCCATGTATGAGCAAATGGCTGATGCGCCAATCCCGGCAAGTGCCAGCGCTGGCCACGATGTATTTGTGCTGGGCATCAATGCCCACCATGCCGATGCATCGGCGGCTATTTTGAAAAATGGCGAGCTGCTGGCAGCGGTGGAAGAGGAACGCATCACACGAGTGAAGCACTGGGCCGGCTTTCCTGAAAAGGCCATTGCATTTTGCCTGCAAGAGGCCGGCATTGGACTGGCGCAGGTGCACCGCATTGCCATCAGCCGCGACCCACGTGCCAAGTGGTGGAAAAAGGCCCGCTTTGCCATGTCGAACCCCGAGGCAGTCAGCTTTGCCGTACGTGGCCGGCTGAACAATGCCGATACACTGGGCACAGTAGAGCAGCGCCTCAATGAAATGGCGGCTGCCCAGGGTAGTAGTCCGGTAGGCAGCAAAATGGCCCACATTGAACACCACCGCAGCCACCTGGCCAGTGCGTTTTTTGCTTCCGGTTTTCAGGAGGCGGCCCTGTTGTCTATTGATGGCTCTGGCGATTTTACCACCACCATGATGGGTGTGGGCCGTGGCCTGGATATTGAAGTGCTGGATTCCATCGATTTTCCGCACTCCATGGGCATTTTCTATACGGCATTTACCCAGCTGCTGGGCTTTCCGTACTATGGCGATGAATACAAAGTGATGGGCCTGGCGCCGTATGGCCGGCCGGTATATTTTGAAACCCTGAAGCAGGTGGTGCGCTGGCTGCCCAATGGCACTTTTAAGCTGGAAGAACAATGGTTCAGGCGCCCCGAAAAAGGCTATGTAAGCTACAACGAGCAGCACCAGCCGATTATACCTACCCTGTATAGCCCTGCCCTGGAGGGCCTGGTAGGCAAGGCCCGGCAGGCCAGCGAGCCGCTGGAGCAGTACCACAAAGACCTGGCAGCATCGGTGCAAAAGATGCTGGAAGAAACCCTGTTTCACGTGCTGCGGCACCTGCACCAGCAAACCGGCCTTACCCGCCTGTGCGTAGCGGGTGGGGTGGCGCAAAACTCGGTAGCCAATGGCAAAATCAGTCGCCACACGCCCTTTACCGAAATATATGTGCCTTCGGCCGGGCACGATGCCGGCCTCTCCATGGGTGCTGCTATGTTTGTAGCACATCAGCAGCTGCGGCTACCACGCACCCCCGCCATTCGCCACGCCTACACCGGCCCCCGCTACAGCCACGAGGAAATAAAAAAAGTGTTGGCCGAAAGAATGGTTAAACATACATTCGTATCAGAAGATCAGGCGCTTTGCGAGCAAGTAGCGCAGTGCATAGCGGCTGGTGGCGTGGTGGGATGGTTCAGAGGCAGGAGCGAGTTTGGCCCACGGGCGTTGGGCAACCGTTCGATACTGGCAGACCCCCGACGGGCAGATGCCAAAGACCTGCTGAACCGGAAAATCAAGCGACGCGAAAGCTTCAGACCCTTTGCCCCCTCAATTTTGGCCGAATTTGCTTCAGAATACTTCGGGTATTGTGAGGATACACCGTTCATGGAAAAGGTGTTTCCCATCAGGCCCGAGAAACAACAGATCGTACCCGCCATCACACACGTAGATGGTACTGGCAGGCTGCAAACAGTAACCCCGGATCAAAATCCGGCTTACTATCAGCTGATCCATACTTTCTACAGCCTCACGGGCGTTCCTATTTTGCTGAATACCTCGTTCAACGAAAATGAGCCCATCGTAAACTCACCCACCGAGGCTTTGGACTGCTTCGAACGCACTCAGATGGACATGTTGGTTCTGGAGAATTACGTCATCATTCGTTAGTAAGCCAAACCTTGTCATGAAAGTTTCGATCATTACTACCTCCTACAACAGTGGCCTGACCATTAAGGACACCCTGATGAGCGTGGCCCGGCAGGATTACACCGATATCGAACACATCGTAATCGACGGCGGCAGCCGCGACAACACGATGGACGAAGTGGCCCGTTTTCCGCACGTTGCCAAAGCCATATCAGAGCGGGATGCCGGCATTTTTCATGCCATGAACAAAGGGCTGGCCATGTGTACCGGCGATGTTATTTGCTTTCTGAATTCAGACGACTGGTACAATAGCGACGATGTGGTATCTACCGTGGTGCGGTACCTGCTACTGTCGGACTGTATGGTAGCCTACGGCGACCTGCAATACGTGAAGCAGTATAATCCCGAACGCATTGTGCGCACCTGGAAGTCGGGCCAGTTCAGGCGCCAAAACCTGTACCTGGGCTGGATGCCGCCGCACCCCGCCTTTTTTGCCCGCCGCGAGGTGTACGAAGAAGTAGGTTTTTTCAATACTGACTTTACCAGTGCTGCGGACTACGAACTGATGCTGCGCATACTGCTGAAGTATGAGCACGACGCCTGCCACATACCGCAAGTATTGGTGAAAATGCGCCAGGGCGGCTACAGCAATGCATCGCTGAAAAACCGGCTGATAGCCAACCGGGAGGACCATGAAGCCTGGGTGCGCAATGGCCTGAAACCCTGGCTCATCACCCGCTACCTCAAGCCCATCCGCAAAATTCCACAGTACATTTTCAGATAAAGTGCTTACTAAGGTCCATTAAAAAAAGCGAGTCGTTCATCGATTCGCTTTTTCGTTTTTATCAGCAGGCGGGCTATTAGCTCACCAGGTGCGTCAGCAGTCCATCGCGTAGTTTGGGCTCAAACCAGGTGCTTTTAGGCGGCATTACCTGCCCGCTGTCGGCTATATCAAACAACTGGTGAATGGTAACGGGGTACAGCGCAAAGGCAATCGCCATTTCGCCATCATCTACTTTTTTCTTCAGCGCATCAAGGCCGCGGATGCCACCTACAAAGTCTATGCGCTTATCGGTGCGCTGGTCTTTGATACCCAGCAGCGGGTCCAGCACCCGTTGGCTCAGGATGGTTACATCGAGCACGCCAATGGGGTCGGTAGCGTAAGAGCCGGGTTTGGCGGTCAGCTTGTACCATGTTTTATCGATGTACATGCCAAACTCATGCAGTTCGGCCGGCTTAAAGGCCTTGCTGCCTTTTACTTCTACATCAAAATGCTGTGCCAGGCCGGCCAGCAGGCTGTCTTTGCTGTGTCCGTTCAGGTCGGCTACCACCCGGTTATAGTCCATTATATACAGCTGGCTGGCTGGAAACAGGGTGGTGAGAAACCAGGCTGATTTTTCTTTCGATCGCTCCGTTTTGAATTGCAAATGGCTTTTGGCGGCACTGGCGGCCCGATGGTGGCCATCGGCTATATAAGTGGCCGGCACTTGTTCATCAAACAGGCGTGTAATGGTTTCAATCGACTTGTCGTTGTTAATCACCCATATTTCATGCTGTACCCCATCTTCGGCGGTAAAATCATAGATGGGAGAGCGGTTGCTTTGCCATTGGGCAATGAACTCGTCTATCTCGGCCACATTGCGATAAGCCAGAAACACGTTACCGGTTTGCGCCCCCGTTTGTACAATGTGCTGTATGCGATCGTTCTCTTTTTCGGGCCGGGTAAACTCGTGTTTCTTGATGATGTCTTTGTTGTAATCGTCTACACTGGATACACACACCAGGCCACTTTGGCTGCGGCCATCCATGGTCAGGCGGTACAGGTAGTAGCAGGGTTTGGCTTCCTTAAACAATACTTCGCGGCTGATAAAAGCTTTGAGGTTGCTTTTGGCTGTTTGGTACACCTGCTCATCGTAGGCGTCTACCTGGTCGGGCAGGTCTATTTCGCTGCGGGTAATATGCAAAAAGCTGTTCGGATTGCCACGGGCTTCATCACGGGCTTCCACCCGGTTCATCACATCGTACGGACGGCTGGCTACGGCAGCGGCAAATTGCGGATCGGGACGAAGGGCTTTAAAGGGGCGAATGTGTGCCATGTTCTGAGTTACGCTAACAATAAGTCGTGAATTACTACCAAAGGGCGTGCAATATAGCACTTCGGCCTGTACCGGTTTTTGATACGGCGGCAGGCGCTATAGTCACCCATGGCGGCGGGCGAAATCTTCCATGAGGGCTACCAGTGCTTCTACACTGCTCATTTCCAACGCATTGTATAGCGATGCCCGAAAGCCGCCCACGCTGCGGTGGCCTTTGATGCCAACCATGCCCCGTGGGGGTAAAGGTGGGTAAGCGATCGAGTGCATCGTACAGCAGGCGGGCCTTGGCCTGGTTAATGGGCTCAATACCGGCGATGCCGCCCTGCTGCTTTAGCCAGCGTAGCGTAAGCATACACACGTATACAGCAAATACAGGCGGTGTATTCAGCATGCTGCCATTGGCAATGTGCTGCCGATAGTCGAGCATTGCCGGTATGTCGCGGTCAGCTTTACCCAGCAGGTCTTTGTTTACAATCACCAGGTTTACACCGGCGGCCCCTATATTTTTTTGCGCCCCGGCGTAAATGAGGCCAAAGCGATTAAAATCGAGCTGGCGGCTCAGGATGTCGCTGCTCATATCGCTGATGAGAGGCGCATCGGTATCGGGCCACACATGCTGCTGTGTACCTTCTATGGTATTGTTGCTGGTAATGTGCACGTATTGCATGCCGGTGGGCACCTGCCAGCCGGCGGGCAGATAACTGTAGTTTTTGTCGGCGCTGCTGCCCAGCACATGTACCTGCCCAAAGCGGCGGGCTTCTTTAATGGCTTTGGTACCCCAGGTGCCCCCATCGAGGTAGGCGGCCGTAGCGCCGGCCGGCAGCAGGTTCATTGGCACCTGAAAAAATTGGGTAGAAGCACCACCATGCAAAAAGAGCACTTCTTTGTCATCGCTTAGCTGCATCAGCTCTTTTATCAATGCCACTGCCTCATCCATTACGGCCTGAAAAAGCGGTGTACGGTGACCTATTTCGAGTACGGATAGTCCGGTATTGTTGAAATCGAGGATGGCCCGGCTGGCTTCTTCAAAAACCACTTTGGGCAGTACGCTCGGCCCCGAGTTGAAATTGTGTACCACGTGTGTTTGCTGTTTTGATTGGGTGCCGCAAATTTACGGCAAGCAAGCGGGGCGGCCGGCTGACGATTTGGCTAATCGCAAATTTTGCCCATGGCTTTGCCTCCCAGCCATTGCGCATTCAGCTTTTCGTACTCGGCCAGGTCTTCGGGCGTCAGTTTGGTATTGGTCAGCGCTTTCAGGTCGGGCTGACCAGCATCTACCCAGGCGGTGTACCAAAATGAGGCCGTGGCAAAAATGGATTGCCGCATGCGGCGTTCTATCATGCCATTGAGGGCCTGCTGGTAGGCGGCAGAAAAGGCGGTGGAGTATTGGCGGGTTATTTTGCCTAACCGCTCTTCGTATGCATATTTCTGATCGGGCGAAAACTGACGCGTAAGGTTGGCTTCCATCCGCAGCACGGTATCGGCCGCTGCAGCGCTTTCCAGTACGCGGTCCCATATAAAATTGCCCACGTTGGGGATGTATGCCGCTTTGCCAATCATGAAGTCGTACTGGTTTTCGGCAAACAGTTCGGGTATGCGGCTTTCCCAAAAAGCATGGATGCCGTTTTGATTGCTGAACTGCCCGTTGTGATTGTGGCAGGCGTGCAATGGTACATGCGCATCGCTGATGTAATGGCCTATTTCAGCGCTCAGCTTCAGTATCATCACCTGATTGCGGGCCTTGAAAGCATCGGTAAGGCGGCGCTGCATGATTTGTATCCACCACGGCACTACTCCATAGGTCTGCAGGGTGTCTTCGCCAAATTTGGCCACTGCTTCGCTCCATTTGCGGGGTAACTCGGTGTATGGGTAAGCGCCGTAGTGGTCTATATCAATGTAGTGGCGGGGCGCCTCATCCAGCACCGCATAGCGTCGTTTGTCGGGGTCTACGGCGTGCTCACTTATAAAATCGATGTGCTGCTTGTAGAAAGCAATCATTTCGGGTGGCAGCAGAAACGTCGATAAAAAATTGATTTTTCGATGCCCGTAAAAGCCCCAGCAAAATGCGGGTAGCTGGCAGGCCAGCAGCAGAATTACTGCTACCAACCGCTTACAGGTATGAGGGCGAAGCTGCATGGGGGAATAAAAATAGGAAACGCCGGCATAGCAACTGCAAGTAGCCTGGCCGGTGGCTAATTCGCAGGCATTTGATAACATTGCGCTTTACTCCAGCAAATACAACACAGCCTATGCAACCCGGTATTGGTACCCGCCTGCAGCACACCAAGTATGGCCCCGGCGTAGTGGTAGACATCCGCGCCGCCAGTTGGGTCATTTCTTTTATTCATCACGGCATTGTAGAGGTGGCCGACAATGATCCTGAGCTGGATGAAATCATTCCGGAGCAAGTAAAGCCATTGGAGGAAACCAGCAGCGAACTGGAGCGAAGCCTGCTGCAGATACTACGCAAGTGGAACGGAATAGGGGAAGTAGTGCCACTGGGCGACCGCTGGAAAAATGGGATGATGCTACTACAACCAGCCGATAAAACGCTGAAGCCAAAAGAAGTACCGGTCGAGCAGTTTTTTCACAAAATAGTGATGCTACGCGACCGCCTGCGGGTGCTGGAACAGCAGCTGAATGCACACAAAGTGCTGACCGATGAAGACAAGCTGAACCTGCAGCAATACATCACCCGCATTTACGGTTCGCTCACCACCTTCAATGTATTGTTTCGCGACCGCGAAGATTGGTTTGTAGGTGAGAAGGGCGCTAAAGAAGACTAGTGCATCTTCCTTATGGCTCAGTAGCTAACACAGCCTTAACATGGGCTGCCGCTCATCCGTTGCATCCGTCGTTGCTCACGTCGGCTATCGTTTCCTGCCAGTTATCCTTTTGGTCTTGTTTGCATTGGTGTGCTTCAGCAGTTTTGTGTCGGAAATTATTCCTCACACCAAAAAACTCAAACACAATGAAACGTTTCCTGCTTGCCATTGCTATTGGCCTTTCTGCCTTTGCCGCTACTGCCGGCCCTATTCGCCCCGCCGATGTAAACTACCAGGCCCGCCAAACCTTCCTTGCCGAATTTGGACAAGTGAAAGACGTACAGTGGTCTACCACCAGCAGCGAGCTGCTGCGAGCCAGCTTTGTACTTGATGGCCAGGAAGTGGCCGCATTTTTTGATACAGACGGCAGCCTGCTGGCTACCACCCTCAGTATGAAAAAAGAACAGCTGCCGCTGCGCTTGCGCCTGTCTATCGATCAGGCAGTAAAAGGTAAAACCATTACAGAAATTTATTACGTAGAGCACCCTGAGCAGTCGGCTTACTACTTTTCGGTAGCAGGCAGCCGCAAGGTGTACCGTGGCTATGCCAATGGCATCGTACAAGAAGCCACCGGCATTCTCCGTTGAAGATGACCTCTTTGCAATACATGTTGTTAGTTTAGGACGCCGGCCATTTCTATGGCCGGCTTTTTTTGCTACACGTTTGGCACCGGGTGGTTTCTGGTAGATTCCGTACTTTGGCCGACTGTTTTAAGCCAACTAAAGCGATTGTTATGCCATCTTCAATAATAGCCGGCATTGGTATGTATGTACCTGCCAACGTGGTAACCAACAACGACCTGACCCGCTACATGGAAACCAGTGATGAGTGGATACAGGAGCGGACCGGCATCAAAGAGCGGCGCTATGCCCACCGCACCGAGGAAACCACTACCACCATGGCTGTGGAGGCTGCCAAAATTGCCATTGAGCGTGCCGGCATTACAGCGCAGGATATCGATTTTATTGTGTTTGCCACCCTCAGCCCCGACTATTATTTTCCCGGCTGTGGTGTACTGCTGCAGCGGGCCATGGGCATGGGCCAAATTGGGGCCCTTGATGTACGCAACCAATGCAGCGGCTTTGTATACGCCCTCAGCGTAGCCGATCAGTTTATAAAAACCGGCATGTACAAAAACATACTGGTTGTGGGGAGTGAGAAGCACTCATTCGGCCTGGACTTCAGCACACGTGGGCGCAACGTGAGTGTGATATTTGGCGATGGCGCCGGCGC